>NZ_JBHJUK010000014.1:41474-70258 GCF_042266225.1 Kitasatospora sp. NPDC056181 | reverse complement strand
CACCGCGGCCGGCGGTGGGGTTGGGGGTGCGGCCGCCGCCGCGGCCCCAGCCACAACCTCAGCCTCAGCCTCGATCGGGCCCACGGGCCCGGTCGGCAGGGTCTCGTCGGTGGTCACTTTGCAAAGATGCCTGTTTGCAAAGTGTCTGGCAAGCCGGGGACGCAGAAACACCCCAGGTCACGGTCATCGCCCCCGCCCACTATTTGCAAAGTGACACTTTGCAAAGTATGGATAGGCGTAACCAGAGGCCCAGCGGAGGGGAGTACGACCATGACCGAACGGACGTCCACGAAGACGCTTCGCGGGTCGGTGCGGGTGCAGGGGGAGTGGGTGGCCGCGTACCCGGAGGTGCCGCCGGAGGCGCTGCGCGGGGAGGTGCGGCGGATCACCGTGGTCGGGGAGGAGGTGCTGCACCGCCGGTGCCGGGCGGTCGCCGACGACGAGTTCGGCACACCGGAGCTGTCACGGCTGGTGGACGACATGTTCGCCACGATGTGGGTGGCCGAGGGGGCCGGCCTCGCCGCCAACCAGATCGACGTGGACCTCCAGGTCTTCGTCTGGGACTGCTTTGACGAGGACGGCGTCCGGCACGTCGGCCACATCCTCAACCCCGAGCTGGACGACCTGCCCTCCGACGCTCGCCGGCTCGCCGAGATGGACGAGGGCTGCCTCTCCGTGCCCGGCCCCTACCTGGAGCTGGCGCGTCCGGACTTCGCCGTCGTGCGCGGCCGCGACCTGGAGGGCCGCCCGCTGGTGGTGGAGGGCCGGGGCTACTTCGCCCGCTGCCTCCAGCACGAGACCGACCACCTCTACGGCGGCCTCTACATCGACCGGCTCTCGCACCGCGGCCGCCGCACCGCGCTGCGCCGGATGGAGGACCGCAAGGAGAAGGTGTTTGCCAAGCGCGCCGCCCGCGCGGAGGAGCTGGCCCGCCTGAGGCCGTCGGCCTGGGCGTCGCCCGGCGAATGATCAAGCGGATGCCCCGGGCGCGCAGGACCGGCAATGCGAGCGGGGGCCGCCCGGGTGGCGGGGGCGTCGAAGCGGGTTCGGTGCGTCATGCCGCGTCGTGGAGTCCGGCGCCCGGTGGCCTTGCGGCCCTTGTGCCGCCCGGGGCCGAATGTCGACGGCCGGCCTCGCCGTCGGCCGTGACGCGGGCCGGCCGGCTGGTTGGCCTTCCCCGCCGGTGGCCCTCCCCGTTCGTAGCGCACCCCTCCGGTGGCCCTCTCCGCTCGTAGCGCACCCCGCGGGTGCCCCCCGCCGGGTGCTGCCGGTCTCCCACGCCGGTCACTCCCGGTCGTCCGTCCGGCCCGGGTGTTCGACCAGGCGGAGCCCTGGGGGTCGGCTCCGGCGGACCGGCGGCCGATGGCGTCCTCCCGGTGCGGGGCCAGTTGAAGCAGCCACCGGAGGGAGCCGGTATCGGTGCACGAACCGGGAGCTCACCGGACCGCGGGCCTCGATGCGCCGGCTCGGGCGGAACCGTCCGGTCCGGTGGCGGACCTCCGTTCGCCCGTTCACGGCGGTGGACCGGTCGCCGATCCGCAGGATCCGCCGCCCGTCCACTTCTCGGACCTCCGCGACGCGAACGGACGGCCGAGTCGCCCTGTCCAGAGGACCGTCCAGAGGCCCCGGACCCGTCCGAACCCGCGCCTTTCGATCTGCCGCCCTCCCCTCGGGACGGGCCTGCCCCAATGGGCCGCGCCCGTCCCAGGCCGGCCCGGTCCGGGCGGGAAGGGAAGATCATTTGCCGGGCGGCCCCGGGGTTCACCGGGCCAGGAGTTCCGAGCGCGTCGCGGACGGCGGCCTGATTCCCTTGTCAGGCCGCCGCCTCACCACGCACAATGGAACCGACCGAACGGTCAGTCGGTAGCGTGGGCGGTGGCGGACCAGCCGCTTCCCGGCCCGCGCCGCACGACAGCAGGCGGCACGCGGCAGCGAGCGCGCCGCAGGACGTGAGAGGGGACCGTGGTGACAACAGAGGTGGCCGAGCCGGTCCCCGCGCAGGTGCAGGAGGAGCGGTTCGAGGCGGTCGTCGCCGCCGAGCAGCGGATCGAGCCCCGGGACTGGATGCCCGACGCCTACCGGGCCACCCTGATCCGCCAGATCGCCCAGCACGCCCACTCCGAGATCATCGGCATGCAGCCCGAGGGCAACTGGCTCACCAGGGCCCCGTCGCTGCGCCGCAAGGCGATCCTGCTCGCCAAGGCCCAGGACGAGGCGGGCCACGGCCTCTACCTCTACGCCGCCGCCGAGACCCTCGGCGTGGACCGCGCGGAGCTGACCGAGAAACTGATCTCCGGGCGGCAGAAGTACTCCTCGATCTTCAACTACCCGACCCTCACCTTCGCCGACGTCGGCGTGATCGGCTGGCTGGTCGACGGCGCCGCGATCTGCAACCAGGTGCCGCTCTGCCGGTGCAGCTACGGCCCGTACGCCCGCGCCATGGTCCGGATCTGCAAGGAGGAGTCGTTCCACCAGCGTCAGGGCTACGAGTTGCTGATGACGCTGATGCGCGGCACCGAGGCCCAGCGCCGGATGGTCCAGGACGCGGTGGACCGCTGGTGGTGGCCGTCGCTGATGATGTTCGGCCCCTCGGACGGCGACTCGCCGAACACCGCCCGCTCGATGGCGTGGCGGATCAAGCGGCACACCAACGACGAGTTGAGGCAGCGCTTCGTCGACATGACCGTCCCGCAGGCCGAGCACCTGGGCGTCTCCCTCCCCGACCCCGAGCTGCGGTGGAACGAGGACCGCGGCGGCTGGGACTTCGGGGAGCCGGACTGGTCCGAGCTGACCCGCGTCATCCACGGCCAGGGCCCGTGCAACGCCCAGCGGATCGATCGCCGCCGCGCCGCCCACGAGGACGGCGCCTGGGTCCGCGAGGCCGCCACCGCCTACGCGCGGAAGCGCCGCGCCGAGGCCCAGTCCGACACCGGAGCCCAGCCCGGCACCGAATCCCGGCCCGGCACCGAGGCCCGGCACCACGCGGAACAGGAGAACGGAAAGTGACCGAGTCCAAGGCCGGCTGGCCGCTGTACGAGGTGTTCGTGCGCCCCCGGCGCGGGCTGAACCACGTCCACGTCGGCTCGCTGCACGCGTCCGACGACCGGATGGCGCTGCTCGCAGCCCGCGACCTCTACACCCGGCGCAACGAGGGCGTGAGCCTCTGGGTGGTCCGCTCCGACGCGATCACCGCCTCCACCCCGGACGAGCGGGACCCGTTCTTCGAGCCGAGCGGCGACAAGGTCTACCGCCACCCGACCTTCTACGACATCCCCGAGGATGTCCCGCACATCTGACGGGGAGCACCAGAACCATGACCGACGACACCGTGACCGGCGAAACCGCGGCCGACGACACCGTGACCGGCCGCCACGACAGCCATGAGAGCGACGTCGACCACGGCGCGCACGTCGACCAGGGCGCGCACGTCGACCACGGCGCCCACGTCAGCCACGACGCCCACAACGACGACCACCTCTACCTGAGCCTCTCCGAGGCGTCCCCCGGGCCCGAGGGCGAGGGCCGCTGGGCCTACGGGACGGGCTTCGCGGACCCGCTGCTCGGCGTGGACACGGCCGTCCCGGCCGGGCTGGACGGCGCCGACCTCGCCGCCTACTGCCTGATGCTCGGCGACGACGCGCTCGTCCTGGCCCAGCGGTTGATCGAGTGGTGCACCCGGGCGCCGGAGCTGGAGGAGGAGGTCGCCCTCGCCAACCTGGGCCTCGACCTGCTCGGCCAGGCCCGCCAGCTGCTCACCCGGGCCGGCCAGGCGGACGGCTCCGGCCGGACCGAGGACGACCTGGCGTACTGGCGCGAGGAGCACGACTTCCGGAACGTCCGCCTGGTCGAGACGGCGAACGGGGACTTCGCGTACTCCGTCGCCCGGCTGCTGCTCTTCTCGACCGCGCGCGGCGCCCTGTACGAGGCGCTGGCCGGGCACCGCGACCCGGTGCTCGCGGCGGTCGCCGCGCGGGGCGTCAAGGAGCTGGCCTACCACCGTGAGTACGCCACCGCCTGGACGCTGCGGCTCGGCGACGGCACGCCGCACTCGGCGCAGCGGATGCAGGACGGGCTGGACGCGGTCTGGCCGCTGCTGGAGGAGCTGTTCACGGCCCACCCGGTGGAGCTGCGGGTCGGCGTGGACCCGGCGACGCTGCGCGAACCCGTGCTGCGGGAGCTGGCCGCCGTCCTCGCCGAGGCCGGGCTGACCGTGCCGCAGGCACCGGCGCTGGCCACGATCGGCGGCCGGGCCGGCCGGGACGGCGTGCACACCGAGGCGCTCGGCCCGCTGCTGGCCGAACTCCAGGTGGTGGCCCGCGCACACCCGGGGGCGACGTGGTGACCGTGCTGAGCGACGCCTGGGAGATCGCGGCCACCGTCCCCGACCCCGAGCTGCCCATGCTCACGCTGGCCGACCTCGGGGTGCTGGCGGAGGTCGAGGTGGGCGCGGCCGACGACGGGACGGGCACCGGGGCGGGCGGTGAGACGGGCGGTGCGGTCGGCCGCCGGACCGTGACCGCCTGGCTGACCCCGACCTACTCCGGTTGCCCGGCCGTCGCCGAGATGGCGGCCGACGTGGACCGGCGGCTGCGCGCGGCCGGCTACACGGACGTCCGGGTCCGGCTGCGGCTGGACCCGCCGTGGTCCACCGACCTGATCACCGCGGAGGGCCGCCGCAAGCTCGCCGAGGCCGGCATCGCCCCGCCCGGGCCCGCCGCCGGGCGCCGGACGTCCCCGGGTCTGCTGGCCCTCGGCCCGACCCGCCACCTCGTGGCCTGTCCGCTCTGCGGCGGCAGCGACACCGAGGAGCTGTCCCGTTTCGGCTCGACCGCCTGCAAGGCGCTGTGGCGCTGCCGCGACTGCCGCGAGCCCTTCGAACGCGTCAAGGAGATCTGAATGGCCGCCGGTCCCGCCAGCACGGCCCGCCCCGTGGAAACCCCCGCCGCTCCGGCCCCCGCGGCCCGTCCCGCCCGCCGTCCGGCCTTCCACCACCTGCGGATCGCCGCGGTCGAGCGACTCTGCGAGGACGCCGTCGCGGTGACCTTCGAGGTGCCCGACGGGCTCGCCGACCAGTTCGCGTTCCGGCCGGGACAGACGCTGACGGTGCGCCGGGTGGTGGACGGTGCCGACGAGCGCCGCTCGTACTCGATCTGCGCCCCCGTCGGCGGCCCGCTGCGGATCGCGGTCCGCGAGGTGCCCGGCGGGCTCTTCTCCCGTTGGCTGGTGCGCGAGGCCGCGCCGGGCGAGGAGGTCGAGGTGCTGACCCCGTCGGGCCTCTTCACTCCCGAGCTGGGCGAGCCCGCCGACCACGTGCTGCTGGCGGCCGGATCCGGCGTCACCCCGATGCTCTCCATCGCGGCGTCGGTGCTGGCCGCCGACCGCACGTCCACCGTCACCCTGCTCTACGGCAACCGGCGCAGCGACACCGTGATGTTCGCCGACGAGCTGGCCGACCTGAAGGACCGCTACCTCGGCCGGTTCCAGCTGGTGCACGTGCTCTCCCGGGAGACCAGGGACGCCGAGCTGCTCAGCGGCCGGCTCGACCCGGAGCGGGTCGGCGCGCTGCTGAAGGCGCTGGTGGACGTGGAGCGCGTCGGCCACTGGTGGCTCTGCGGCCCGTTCGGGATGGTCGCCGGGGCGAAGGAGCTGCTGGCCGGGCTGGGCGTGCCGGGCGAGCGGGTGCACCAGGAGCTGTTCCACGCCGAGGACGAGCCGGTCGCCGAGCGCGCCGAGGAGTCCGCGGACGGGCCGGCGGACGGTGCGTACAGCGAGGTCACGGTCGTTCTCGACGGGCGTGGCAGCACGCTCTCCCTCCCGCGCGACCGCTCCGTCCTCGACGGCGCGCAGCGCTCCCGCCCGGACCTGCCGTTCGCCTGCAAGGGCGGAGTCTGCGGCACATGCCGCGCCCTGGTCACCGAGGGCGAGGTGGAGATGCGCCGCAACTTCGCGCTGGAGGAGAAGGAGCTCGCCGCCGGCTACGTGCTGACCTGCCAGGCCCGCCCGCTCACCGACCGGGTGACGGTCGACTACGACCGCTGAGCGGGCACGGCCCCACGACCAGCTGAGCGGCCACGGCCACCACCGGTTGTGCGGGCACGGCCAGGACCGGCTGTGCCCGCACAGGCCACGACCGCCGAGCGGGTGCGGCCAGGACCGTCGAGGGCGCGGCTACGACTGCTGTGCCGGCACGTCGGCGCCCTGCGCCGGTTCGCCGAGCAGTGCGACGAGGGCGTTCACGGCGGCCCGGCCCGCCCGGTTGGCGCCGATGGTGCTGGCCGACGGGCCGTAGCCGACCAGGTGGACGCGGGGGTCGGCGGTGGCGGCGGTGCCCGTGAGGGCGATGCCGCCACCGGGGGAGCGCAGGCCGAGCGGGGCCAGGTGGCCGACCTCGGGCCGGAAGCCGGTGGCCCAGACGATCGCGTCGACGGGCAACTCCTCGCTGCCGGGCCCCTCGCCCCAGGCGACGCCGTGCTCGGTCAGGCGGTCGAACATCGGGCGGCGGTGCAGTGCGCCCAGCTCCTCGGCACGGCGGTAGGCGACGGACGGACCGAGCCCGGTCACGCTCACCACGCTGCGCACCGGCAGGCCCTGGCGGACCCGCTCCTCGACCTTGGCCACCACCTCGCGGCCGTACTCGGGGGTGAACGGGCCGTCGTGGTAGACCGGCGGGGTCCGGGTGACCCAGACCGTCTCGCCGACGGCCGCGACCTCCGACAGCACCTGGATCGCCGAGGCGCCGCCGCCGACCACCAGGACGCGGCGGCCGGCGAACTCCTCCGGCCCCCGGTACTCGGCGTAGTGCAGCTGCCGGCCCGCGAAGTGGCCGGGGTAGTGCGGCAGGAAGGGGCGGGTCCAGGTACCGGTCGCGTTGATCAGCGCCCGGGTGGACCAGGTGCCCGCGTCGGTCTCGACCAGCAGCCGGGAGCCGGGGCGGTCGGACTCGGAGCGGACCGCCCGGACGTGGACGGGGCGCACGACCGGGAGCGCGTGCTTCGCCTCGTACGCCGCGAAGTACCCCGGGACCACCTCGCGGGCGGGGGCGTCGGGGTCTGGCTCGGGCAGTTCGAAGTCGGGCAGGTCGTGGAAGCCGTGCACGGTGGCCATCCGCAGGGACGGTGAGCGGTGCGCCCAGGCGCCGCCCGGGGCGTCATCGGCGTCGAGCACGACGAAGCCGCCGTCGGCGTCCGCCCGGTGGGGGGCGAAGCCGCGGCGGCGCAGGTGGTAGGCGGCGGACAGGCCCGCCTGCCCGGCGCCCACCACCAGGACGTCGACCCGCCGGGTTCCGTCGGCCGGGGTTCCGGCGTCGGCCGCACCGTCGTTGGTTGCACCGTAAACAGTCACGCCGGTGAAACATCGGGCGGCCGAGGAGTTGTTCCCGCTGCCGCGAGGCGGCCCGGGCGGGCAGCCGGATCAGCAGACCGGATGATCAGGCCGGGTCACGTGGCCGGGTCGGGCGGCCGGGCCGGTGGCCGGGTCAGGTCGCCGGGGAGATCACGACGGCGGTGCCGTACGCGCAGACCTCTGTTCCGACGTCAGCAGCTTCCGTGACATCGAACCTGAACATGAGCACCGCGTTGCCGCCGCGCGCCTTGGTCTGCTCGACCAGCCGCTCCATCGCCTCGTTGCGGCTCTCCACCAGGGTCTTCGTCAGCCCGCGCAACTCGCCGCCGACCAGGGACTTGAGCGAGGCGCCGATCTGGCTGCCGATGTGCCGGCTGCGGACGGTCAGGCCGAAGACCTCGCCGATCACGTGGTCGACCCGGAAGCCGGGGATGTCGTTGGTGGTCACGACCAGTACCTGGGCGTCCGGGCGCTGCCCGCCGCCGAATTCGTCGATGTTCGCCATGGGCCCATCCTGCGGGCTGGACGGCGCCCGGGCCCAGAGGCGTGGCCGGGGCGGGCCGTCGAAGGCCCCAGGGGGTCGCAGGGAGCACAGGGGGCGCAGGGAGCGGAGCAGGCCGGAGGAGAAGGACGGAGGGAAGCGGAGGAGGGCGGAGGTGGGCGGAGGTGGATGGAGCGGCACCCGGAAGGAGACGGCGGAGGCGCGGAGAAACGGCCGGAGAACGCCGGGAAGGACGGGGTCGGACGGGGAAGCTCGGACAGACCGGTGATCGGGCGGCCGAAAAGCCGTACCGTAGCCCCATGGGCGAGCGAAGCGATCATCCACAGGGGCCGGGCGCGGCGGAGGACTCCGGCGCGCAGGAGATCGAGGCGACGGTGGTGCTGGGCCTGCGGATCACCGACTGGCCGGCGTTGCGTGCGGCCGCGATCGCGGCCGTGGAGGAGCTGGACTTCGCCGGAATCGATCCGGCCGGCCAGCGGCGCGAACTGCTGCGCGAGGTTGCCGAGGACGCCAACGCGGCTCTCGGCGCACTGCTCCACCCGGACCGGCTGGTGGCCGCGATCCCCGGCGTCGAGGCCATCGGCGGGACGCTGGAGATCAGCGTCACCGAGGACTTCGCGCCGGACTTCGCGGAGCTCTTCCCGCTGGACGGCGGCGGCGGCGACGAGGACGGCGGCGGGACCGGCGACTGGACCCTCACCCCGCGCACCGCCTGCCTCCTCCACGCCCAGTTGCTGGGTCTGGCCGACGCCGCCTATGACGACCTGGAGGAGCACGAGGACGAGCCGGTCACCGACGGCGAGGAGTCGGACTGGACCGTCTTCGGCCGGCTGCCGCAGCGCACCTGGCGCCTGCACCGGGGCTGGCGCCGGGCGATGGCCCGCTCCTTCGACGACCTGGCCGACGACCTCGCGCTCGGCGAGTGGCCGCTGCCGCGTTGCCTGGCCGAGGAGATCGCCCTGCGGATGGCACTGGTGGACGCCCGTGCACTGCTCGGCTCGCAGCCCGAATCGGTCGCCGACATGATGGGCGACCTGCCGGCCGACCTCTACGACTACGACTGGGACGGCTGTCACGACGAGCTGTTCGGCGTCTTCGGGCCGGACGACGGCGACCCGGAGCTGACCGCCGAGCAGCGCACCGAGCTGCTGCTCGCGGCGACCCACCCGGAGGGCTGGTTCCTGGTGTACGAGGACGCGGAGGAACGGGACCCGCAGCGCGGTTACCGGCGCTGAGGCAGGCTGAGGCCACGGGCTGAGTGCCGAGGCTCGCGGGTTCCGCTGCTTCCACCGCTACCGCTGCTTCCACCGCTACCGCCGCTTCCACCGCTTCCGCCGGCTCTGCG
Organism: Kitasatospora sp. NPDC056181; assembly: GCF_042266225.1. Lineage (NCBI taxonomy): Bacteria > Bacillati > Actinomycetota > Actinomycetes > Kitasatosporales > Streptomycetaceae > Kitasatospora > Kitasatospora sp. NPDC056181. The sequence continues at coordinate 61,070 of NZ_JBHJUK010000014.1, read as the reverse complement.
GCCGCCGCCGGTCGTACGGTCGTCGTCGATGTGGCACGGGTGCGGCACGGGGGTGTGGCGGGCGGTTAGGCTGCGGGCATGTCCGATATGTCAGGCAGTGGGGTGTTCAGCGGTGAGGTGCCCGGCGGGGGACCGGGGGCGGCCGACGATCCGGTGCTGGCCCGGGTCGCGCTGGGCCTCGACGGCGTCCAGGCCGCGCAGCGCGGGCGGACGGCGCAGGCCCGGGAGAGTTTCGAGCGGCTCTGGGAGGCGCTCGGCGAACGCGACGTGTTCCACCGCTGTGTCCTCGCCCACTACCTGGCCGACCTGCAGGACGACCCGCGCGCCGAATTGGAGTGGGACCGGCGGGCGCTGGCCGCCGCCGACTCGCTGACCGTCGAGCGGGCGCAGACCTACGAGTCCGCCCTCCAGGTCCGCGCCTTCTACCCGTCGCTGCACCTCAACCTGGCCTCCGACCACCTCAAGCTCGGTGAGCCCGACCAGGCGCGCGAGCAACTGGAGCGCGCCGTGGTGAGCCTGGACGCGCTGCCCGAGGACGAGTACAGCGCCGGCATCCGCGCGGCCGTCGACGAACTGCGGCAACGCCTGCGCTGAGGCCTGCGCCGAGCCTTGCCCCGACGCCTGCGCCGAGTCCTGCGCCGGGTGTTGTTCACCGTTTTTGTTCAATGACCGAGCCCCGGACCCGAACAACCCCGGTGCGCTACATCTGGAGCGCTGCACCGACCGGCGATGGGGAGAGTTCGGCAGATGACGACGCTGTGCATCGGAAACAACCGCACCGAGGAGATGGTCGGGGACCTCACCGGGATGACGCCGCTGGAGCGGCTCTTCGCCGGCTGCGGAGCCCAGCGGATGCTCTGGTTCGCCGAGGACGACGACGTCCTGGTGCTGCCCTGGGCGCCCGACCCGGCGTACCTCGCGTACGTCACCGGGCTGACCGGCACCCGGGCGGAGAGCCTGACGGTGGTCGTACCGCCGTCGGGGGCCGAGGGCGACGGTATCCTCACCCCGGACCGGCTGGCCGACCCGGGTTTCCGCGAGGAGCTGCGCCGTGCGCTCGACGGGCGGCCGGTGGGGAGGGTGCTGGCGATCTCGCCGAACGCGGCCGTGGCCGACCTCGCCGACGCGCTGGGCGCCGGACACGCCGTGCCGGGCCACGAGTTCGCCGCACAGGGCGGCAACGCGCTGGTCAACAGCAAGGCGGTGTTCCGGGCGCTGGCCGCCGGCGCGGGCGTGCCCGTCCCGCCGGGGACGGTCGCCACCTCGCCGCAGCAGGTGGAGGCGGCGGTCAACGGCCTGCTGGAGCAGGGCCACAGCGTGATGATGAAGGTCGAGTACCAGGCCGGGGGCTTCGGGAACGAGGTCCTCAGCCGGGACGAGCAGGTCACCCCGGCCGGTGCGCAGCGCGTGGTGCCGCTGGCGGACCGGGCGGCGGTCGCGGAGTACGTCGCCGGGCGCTGGGACTGGCTGACCGGCGGGCGCAACCAACGTGTCGTCGTGGAGCGGTACTTCGCGGACGCGGTACCGCTGTACGCGGAGTTCGCGATCGGCGCGCACGGATCGGTGCTCTCGGGCTGCGGGGAGATGGTGATGGACCCGGTGGTGGTGGGCGAGATCACCCCGCCGGTCACCCCGGACGCCGGGACCCTGGCCGAACTCGTCGACCGGGCGGCCCGGTTGTGCGAGTCGCTGCGGGTGCTCGGCTACCGCGGCACGCTGAGTGCGGACGCCCTGCTCACGCCCAAGGGCGAGCTGTACTTCACCGAGACCAACGGCCGGCTGACCGGTTCGACGCACCTGCACGACGCGTTGTTCGCCCGGCTGGTCGGTGCCGGGCACCGTACCGCCCGGGTGATCCTGGAGCTGGCCGGCCTCCACGTGCCGTCCTTCCCGGAGGCGGTCGCGGCGGTCGAGCGGGCCGGACTGGCCTTCGACCCGGTGACCCGCACCGGCGTGGTGTTCAGCGCCGACTTCGGCCCGGCCGACGGCTCGGTGATGTACTGCGTGATCGCCGAGGACGCGGCGGCGGCCAGGGTGGCGGAAGGCCGGCTGCTCGCACTCTTCGCGCGGTGACGGACACCGACGCCGTGGGGCCGCCGGGGATGAGGGCGGCGGTGATCCACCGCTACGGCGGGCCCGAGGAGTTCCGGACCGAGACCGTGCCCGAGCCGGCCGCCGGGCCGGGCCAGGTGCTGATCGACGTCACCCTGGCCGGCCTCAACTACGCGGACCTGCACTGCCGTGAGGGCGAGTACCAGCGCAACCCGTTGCCCGCCGTGCTCGGCGCGGATGTGGTCGGGCGGCGCCGCGGCGACGGCCGGCGGGTGGTCGCACTGCTCCGCTCCGGCGGCGGCTACGCCCAAGTGGCCTGCGCCGACGCGGCGTTCACGGTGGAGGTGCCGGACGCTGTCGGTGACGAGCAGGCCCTGGCGCTGCTGGAACAGGGCGCCACGGCCTACGGCGCGCTGACCCTCCTCGGACGGCTGCGGCCGGGCGACCGGGTGGCGGTGACGGCGGCGGCCGGCGGGGTCGGGCACCTGGTGGTGCAGCTGGCCCGGGAGTTGGGCGCCGGTCGGGTCGTGGGCCTGGCGTCGACGGAGGCCAAGCGGGAGTTCGTCCGGTCGCTCGGCGCGGACGCCGCGCTCGACCCGGCCGGCCCGGACCTGGCCGCCAGGCTCGACGAGTCGGGCGGTGTGGACCTCTTCGTGGACTCCGTCGGCGGTGAGGTGCTGCGGTCCGGGCTGGCGGCGCTGGCGCCGTTCGGGCGGCTGCTCTGCGTCGGGGCCCGCGGCGGACCGGAGGAGTCCTTCACGGTGGACGAGCTGGCCGGGGGTTCGGCCGGCGTGCTGGGGTTCTGGCTCCAGCACGTACTGGACGACCGGGTGCTGTTCACGGGCGTCGCCGGGCGGCTCTTCGGGCTGGCGCGCGAGGGGCGGCTGGCCGCGCGGATCGACCGGGTCGTCCCGCTCGACGGCGTCGCCGGCGCGCACCGGGCGTTGGGTGCGCGCGAGACGATGGGCAAGGTGCTGGTCGACGTACGGCGGGAGGCCCGGGAGGAGAATTGAGGGGAGATCCGAGGGGAGAACTGAGGGGAGACCCGAGGGGAGACCCGGGGAAGGACCTGACGGGAGACCTGAGGGAGGCCCGTGGGGCGGCGCCGCCCCACGGGCCCCGCTCAGTAGCCCGCGACCTCGTCCAGGCCGTGGCCGCGCAGCGGGACCAGGAAGCTGCGCTCGAAGACCACCACCACCTCGCCGGTGGACTTGACCCCGGTGGTGCGGCAGCTGACGATGCCCTGCCCGGCGCGGCTCTTGGAGAGCCGCTTCGCGAGCGTCTCCGTCTCCGCGTAGAGGGTGTCCCCGGCGAACACCGGGTGGGTCATCCGGATGTTCTCCCAGCCCAGGTTGGCGATGGTCCGCCCGCTGGTGGAGCGGGCGGTCATCCCGCCGATGATGCTGAGCGTCACCAGGCTGGAGACGATCGGCCGCCCCCAGGGCGTGTGTTCGCTGTACGCGGCGTCGATGTGCAGCGGCGCGTCGTTCATGCTGAGCATGCTCATCAGCACGTTGTCCATCTCGGTCACCGTCCGTCCGGGGCGGTGCTCGATCACGTCGCCGACCGTGAACTCCTCGTAGTAGCGGCCGACCACCTCGCGGTAGCGCCGCTCGCCGATCAACCGGTAGCCGGCCGGCTCGGGTTCGTCCGTCTCGGGTTCGTCCATGATGCGCTGCTCCCAGGTGTCAGAGGTCGGAGGTGAGTTCCTTGACGTGGCCGGCGAACTCGGTGATCAGGCGCTCGTCCATGTCGGCGCGCAGCATCAGCCGCAGGCCGGCCTCGCCCTTGGGGACGATCGGGAAGAACACCGCCGAGCTGTAGAAGCCGCGTTCGAAGAGCTGGGCGGAGAGCTTGACCGCGCGGTCGGCGTCACCGACGTCGACCCGGCGGACCGGCAGGCCGTTGCCGGCGAAGGTGGTCGGCAGGAGTTCGTCGAAGAGATCGATGTTGCGGTTCAACCTGCCCTGGAGTTCGCCGAGTTCGGGTGACCGGTGGATGGCGGCGGCGCCCAGCGAGGCGCCCACCAGCGGCAGTGCGACGTTCTGCGACCAGCCGACCGGGCCGGCGTGCCGGTGCAGGAACTCGAACTGTTCGCGGTTGCCGAGCATCGCGATGCCGCCGCCGGTGCCGAAGCCCTTGCCGAGGCTGGCGGCGATGACGGTGAGCGGGTTCATCTCCAGCCTGGAGCGGACGAAGCCCTCGCCGTGCTCGCCCATGATGGAGAGCGAGTGGGAGTCGTCGATGTAGAGGAACAGCCCGTAGCGGTCCTGGAGTTCGAGCAGCCCGTCGAGGGCCGCCGCGCCGCCCATCGAGTACGCGCCGTCGGCCACGTAGGCGACCCGCGGGTACTTGCGGCAGACGTCCTCCAGGTAGTTCAGGTCGTTGTGCGGGCAGTTGAGCACCAGCGTCTCGTCCGCGCAGATCGGCTTCACGTACGCCATGCAGAAGTGGCAGAACCGGTCGAAGACCATGACCCGGGGCCCGCCGCTCCTGCCGTCGCAGGTGCCGTCGAGGTGGCCGGAGGCGATCAGCGGCAGGATGCCCGCGGTCAGCGCCGTGCAGGAGGCGCCCGGCAGGATGTGCGCGCCGAAGAGTTCGCCCAGCTCCTCCTCCAGCCGCACCAGCAGGTTGTGCCGGATCCGGGTGGTGGAGGTGACCAGCCAGGTGCTCCGGGACTCGGTGAGCGCGTCCACGGCGCCGGCGGCGACCTGGGGGTGGTTGTTCAGGCCAAGGTACGCACAGGAGACCATGTTGGCGAACTCGTGGCCGGTCTCGCGGACGATCAGCCGGTTGTTGGACTCCGAGTCCACCTTGATGCCGATCAGGCCGTTGGCACCGGCGGCTTGCCAGACCGGGTCGGCGGTGGCGAGCATCGTCTCGGTGTTGCGGTACCGGCGGGGGCCCTGGATCGATCCGGCGTCTGCGGTCATTGTCGCTTCTCCCTGGTGTTGGTCGGCGTGGCCGGGGCTGGGGATCCGGCCGGGGCGGGCCGGGCCGGCGGCACGGGGGGTGCGGGCGGGGCGGGCGCCAGCGGCGGCGCCGGCGGCGGCTCCGGCGGGGCGAACTGTTCGAGCAGGCGCCGGCAGGCCTCGAAGAACGGCATGCCGACCATCACCCCGTCCACGACGGTGACCGAGCGGCCGTTCTCCCGTCCCGCCTCGACCACCCGCCGGGCCCGTTCCAGCAGCGCCTCGTCAGGGCTGAACGCCTCGTTGATCAGCGGAAGTTGGCGAGGGTGGACGGCGATCTTGCCGCTGAAGCCGAAGTCCCGGGCGAGCGCGGCCTCCCGCCGCAGCCCCGCTACGTCGGCGACCTCGAAGAACGGCGCGTCCATCGCCTCCACCCCGGCGGCGCGGGCGCTGTTGACCACCCGGCCGCGGGCGTGCGCCAGCGCCTCCCAGGAGAGCCCGGCGCCGACCGCGAACGCGTAGTCGGCGGAGCCGAAGACCAGTCCGCGCAGCCGGTGTCCGGCCGCCGCGACGGCGGGTGCGTGCTCGATCCCGAGCGGCGTCTCGACAACGGCGAGGAACTCCGTCTGCGGGCAGTCCGGTCCGAGGGTGCCGGCCGCGATCTCGATGTCGCGGGGGGACTCCGCCATCGGGATCAGCACGATGTCCGGCTTCACCCGGTACCGGGTGATGGCGATCAGATCGCGCAAACCGTCCGGGCCGGAGAGGGAGTTGATGCGGACCGCGCTCCGGGCGAGTTTGCTGGTCGGCAGGGTGAAGAACTCCTCGGCGAGTCGGCGGGCCTCCTCCTTCCGTGCGGGCGGGACCGAGTCCTCCAGGTCGACCATGGCGATATCGGCCCCGGACTGGTGGCTCTTGGCGTACCGCTCCACCGCCATCGCGGGTGTGGACAGCAGGGAACGGCAGTAGCGCGTGAACTTCATGGAAATCTCCGAAGTCAGCGAAGGCTGCGGCTCCCGGTTCTATCCCACCGGCATTGTTCGGCGCCGTGTGGCTGGACATTGAACATCAACTCGGAACAACCGACCCGAAGGCCCGATTGTTTGGCGCCAACTGTCCTGCGCATGATGAATCTTGGGGGATGGACAGGAAGGTCACCACTTCAACGGAGAAGGGGGCTGCTGTGCCGCGTCGGGAGAGTCCACTCGACCAGGGGGACGGGCCGCTGCTGAGGTTCGCAGGCGACCTACGGGCGCTCAGGGAACGGGCCGGTACCCCGCCGTACCGCCAACTGGCCCTCCGGGCACACTGTTCGGCCGCCAGTCTCTCGGTGGCAGCCGGCGGGCGCCGGCTGCCCAGCCTCGCGGTGACCCTCGCCTACGTGCAGGCGTGCGGCGGCGACGTCCGCGAGTGGCAGCACCGCTGGCAGCTGCTGGCCGCCGAGCTGGCCGCCGACACCGCCGCCCGGCGGCGCGCCCAGGACGCCGGCTGTGCCCCCTATCCGGGTGCGGCGGCGTACGAGGCGGCGGACGCGGAGCGGTTCTACGGGCGCGAGGCGGTGCTGGACCGGCTGGTCGGGCTGCTGGGCGAGCGAAGCCTGGTGATGGTCACCGGGCCGTCCGGGGTCGGCAAGTCCTCGCTGGTCAGGGCGGGTCTGCTGGCCCGCATGGGTGGCCTGGGCGGGAGCGGTGCCTCCGGCGGCGGCGCGGGCCTGAACGCCGGTGCGGGCCCCGGCTCCGCTGCCGGAGCCCGCACCGGAGCCGGCCCTCGCGGTGCGAGGGATCCGCGCAGGGGGGCGGGCGCGGCGCGGCCGGGCGCCCGTGCGGTGCCGGTGGCGCTGCTCACCCCGGGTGAACGGCCGATGGAGGCGTACGCGCTGGCGCTCGCCCGGCTCGGGCAGCGGGCCGGGGAGACGCGGGGCGTGCGCGCAGGACTGCAGGCTGCCGGGTACGAGCGGGCGCGGGCCGCGGATCCGGTGCTGGTGGTGGACCAGGGCGAGGAGCTGCGGACGCGGTGCCGGGACGCCCGGGAACGGGCCCGGTTCCTGGACGCGCTGGTCGCGGCCGCGGAGGGGACGGGCCGGAAGGCGGGCGGGACCGGTGGTGCGGACGGCCTCCGGTGCCGGGTGGTCCTGGTGGTGCGGTCCGACCAGGGCGACGCGCTGCGGGCCGAGCACCCCGCCCTGGCCGAGGCCTGCCGGGGCGCCGTGCTGACCGTCGGCGCACCCGCACCGGACGAGCTGCGCCGGGCCATCACCGAGCCGGCGCTGCGGGCCGGCTGCACCGTCGAGGGCGCGCTGCTCGCGGTCCTGATCTCCGCGGTGGCCCAGCAGCCCGGCGCGCTGCCGCTGTTGTCGGCGGCACTGCTGGAGACGTGGCGGCGGCGCAGCGGCAACGCCCTCACCCTGGCCGGATTCCAGGCCACCGGCGGGTTCGAAGGGGCGCTCGCGCGGACGGCCGAGGCGCTGTTCGACGGTCTGGGCGCGGCCGACCGGGAACGGGCCCGGGCGGTGTTCGTACGGCTCGGCGGTGAACCGGCCCCGGGCGCCGGCGGCGACAGCGCGCGAAAGCCGGTCGGGCGCGGGGAGTTCGACGATCCCGGGGTGCCGGCCCTGCTCGAACGGCTGGTCCGCGCCAGGCTGGTGGTGCTGGACCGGGACACCGTGGAACTGTCCCACCACGCCCTGCCGCAGGCCTGGCCCCGGCTGCGGGACTGGCTGGCCGAGGGCCGGGAGGCGCTCGGCGAGCAGCGGCGGCTCACCGCGGCCGCGCGCAGCTGGGCGGCGGCCGACAAGGATCCCGAACTGCTCTACCGGGGAGCCCGGTTGGACCATGTCCGGCGGCGGGTGGCGGCGGGTGAACTGGCGTCGGGCGGGGTCGAGCGGGCGTTCCTGTCGGCGGCGGTCCGCGCGGCCGCCGACGACCGTCGGCGGGTCCGGCGGCAGAGTCTGGCGCTGGCCGGGCTGGCGGCGGCCGGCGGGGCGTTGCTCACCCTGGCGGGCGGCCACCGGATCCGGCGCGGCTGGAGGGATTGATCGGCCTCGGAACAGGGGGAGTTGAACAACGGCCCGGTTGTCCGGTGGGCCGGCCGGGCGGCCTCGGGAATGTCGATCACCTGCTTGCGCGGCCGTCGGGCGGCCGGGTAGCTTGGCGATCGATCCCGGCTCCGGCAACCTTCCGAATTCGCCTGGCCGGCCGTGGATTCAGCTCCCGTCACGGTCGGCCGGTGCCGGCCCGGCGGTTTCTCCGACATCCTGGCCAATTTCCCTCACCGGAGCTGCGTTTCCGGAATTCGCTTCCTGCGGGCTTTCGCGCTGCTTCCGGCTGTTTCGCCGAGTCCTCCGCCGTGGCTGTTTCTGCTGTTTCTTCCGTTACGGCTGGTGCGACTGCTACTGATGTTTTCGATGCGTCGGCAGTTCCCGTTGTCCCCGTTTGTTCCGTTGCTCCGCTGCTCCGTTGTTCCGTTGCTCTTGCTGTTCCCGTTGCTCGTGCGGCCCGCCATTCCCGAATCCGTGTCAAGGGGGAGTCATGTCCGAAACGGCCAGCCCGGCCCCGCCGGCCCGTCCGGTGCACAGCTGGGACGAGTTCAGCACGCTCCGCGAGGTGGTGGTCGGCACCGCGGTGGGGGCACGGCTGCCCGAGCAGTCCGACCCCTCGTCCTGGCTCTCCTGCTTCCCGAAGACCAGCGCGGCCGAGCTGGCCACGATCCCGGTCGGCGCGTACTCGCAGCAGGTGGTGGAGGAGACCGAGGAGGACCTGGACGCGCTGGTCGCGACCCTGCGCGGACTCGGCGTCACCGTGCGCCAGCCCGAAGTCATCGACCACGCCGCAGAGTTCGCCGCACCGAACTGGCGGGCCGACGGCGGCTTCCACTCCTACTGCCCGCGCGACCTCACGCTGGTCGTCGGCGAGACGGTGATCGAGGTGGCGAGCCCGATGCGCCACCGCTACTTCGAGGTGTTCGGTCTGCGCGACCTCTTCCAGGAGTACCTGCGGGGCGGGGCGCGGTGGTTGGCGGCCCCCCGCCCCCGGCTGGACGACGGGCTCTTCGAGTTCGACGCCGACGGGCTGCCCCTGCTGGGTGAGGCCGAACCGGTCTTCGACGCCGCCAACGTGCTGCGGCTCGGCCGTGACGTCTTCTACCAGGTGTCGCGCAGCGGCAACGAACTCGGGCTGACGTGGCTGGAGTCCACCCTCGGACTGCTCGGTGACCTGCGGCTGCACCCGCTGCGCGGCATCTACGGGTACACCCACATCGACAGCACCATCGCCCTGCTCCGGCCCGGCCTGGTGCTGCTCAACCCGGAGCGGATCAGCCCCGAGACGGTGCCCGAGGCGCTGCGCGGCTGGGACATCCTCTGGTGCCCGCCCGCGGAGCCGGCCGTGGCCTCGCCCGAGCACGCGCTCAGCGAGAGCTGGATCAGCATGAACCTGTTGATGGTCAGCCCCGACACGGCCATCGTGGAGTCCGGCCAGCAGAGCCTGATCAAGCAGCTGGAACACGCGGGCATCACCGTCCTGCCGCACCGGCTGCGCCACTCGCGGGTCCTCGGCGGGGGCTTCCACTGCGTGACCCTGGACATCCGGCGCGACGGCGGGCTGGAGGACTACCTGTCCTGACCCGCGCCCGCCCGGGGGCACCCACCTCCACCGGTCGGCCCGGTCCCGCGGTGCGGTCCTTCCGGGTCCCGCGGTGCGGTCCGCCCGTTCTCCCGGTCGGCCCGTTCTCCCGGTCGGCCCGTTCTCCCGGTCCGCCCGGGGCTCCCACCTTCACCTGGCGTGATCGCGGAGGACGGGGGCTGGCATGCTTGACGGGTGACTTCTCCGTTCGACGCCCCCGTCCCTGACCCTGCCCCCGAGGACCGCGACGCCCGGCCGCAGTACGTGCTGCCGCTCGTCGTCCGGCTGGAGCGGGACACCCCGCCCGGGCGGACCGACGCGCTGGAGACCTCGGCCCGGGCCGTGCTCACCCTGCTGGCCGACCCGCGGGTCACCGGGCCGGACGGCGAGTGGGCGGAGCGGGTGGCGGCCTGGGAGGACGCCCGGATCCGCAAGGTGGTCCGGCGGGCCCGGGGTGGCGAGTGGCGCCGGGCCTGCGAGCTGCCGGGGATCACGGTGAGCGGCCGGGAGGCGGAGGTGCGGGTGTTCCCGCCGATCCCGCTGGACGGCTGGCCCAAGGAGCTCGCCAAGCTGCAGGTCTCCGGCACCGATCTGGAGGAGACCGGCCCGGTGGACGCCGCCGAAACCGGTGTGCCGGTGCTCTGGCTCAACCCCGAGCTGGAGATGAGCGCGGGGAAGACCATGGCCCAGACCGGCCACGCGGCCCAGCTCGCCTGGTGGCGGCTGGACGACGCGCAGCGCAAGGAGTGGGCCGAGTCCGGCTTCGCGCTGGCGGTCCGCACGGCGACGCCGGACGCCTGGGCCGAGCTGGTCGCGAGCGGTCTGCCGGTGGTCCAGGACGCGGGCTTCACGGAGATCGCCCCCGGGCCAACTGTTGCACTCGAAGGCGGCGAGCGTTATTGCCCCACCCCGCGCCTACGGCGCCCGTGAACGCATCACTCTGACCCCCAACACGGCAGCGTAGCGGGCGAGGGGCGCGTTCCCGTCAGTCGCGCGCCTGCGGCGGGTACTTTCTCGGAGGCGTAGGAGGAGGGCGACGCTCCCTCTGCCGGGTGGGACGGGTAGATGTCCCCGGGGGCGCAGGCACGGCGGCCAACGACGTTCCGGCGCCGGTCGTCCTCATGGCCTCCACCCAGGCGCGGACCGCGTCACCAACCTCGGTACCCGCCTGTGCGCCTCCCGGTGACCACCCGCCCCGGGCCGTCGCCGGCCGTCCTGTCGGCCGGCTGCTGCGTCCGCCTGCCCGCTGTCCCGTGCTGTCGACTACGAGGTCATCCAACGGTCGCCGGCCGACGTGACAACGCCCCAGGCTGTTGTAGGAGGAGGCGGCGCCGAAATCGATCACGGTCCGGCGAACGAGTGGTAACGCTTGGGTCACGGACTCCCCTCGCGTGCAGCAGCGCCGGAGCACCCCGCGTCAGGTCGACGGAAGGAGCCAGAGCGGCTCCAGAAGGGGGGCAGTCATGCCGATGAACCACGTGCCGAGGGTCGCCGATGCGCGGCAGTGACGTCGAGGACTACACGTCGTTCGTCCGAGCGCGGTCGGCGGCGCTGTTCAGAACCGCGCTGCTCCTCACCGGGGAGCCCCATACGGCCGACGATCTCGTGCAGTCCACGCTGGAGCGGGTCTACCGGCATTGGCGACGGGTTCGTTCCGCGGAGGTGCCCGAGGCGTACGCGCGCAGGATCCTGGTGAATCTCGCCAACGACCGCTGGCGCAGGCAGCGCAGCCACCCGGAGGCACCGCTCCACGACGACACCGGTGGTGAACGGGTCGATCCGTACAAGGGCGTCGACATGCGGGACGAGCTGATGCGCACGCTCCAGACCCTGCCGGCCAACATGCGGACCGTGCTGGTGCTGCGGTACTTCGAGGAGCTCAGCGACACGGAGATCGCCGGTCTGATGAACACTTCGGCCAGTACGGTGCGATCCCAGGCGAGCCGTGGACTGGCGAAACTCCGGTCGACCGTCGGCCGGAACACCCATCACACACCTTCGGGAGGGGCCATATGAAGGACTTCGACCTGGAGGGCGAACTGAGCGCGGCCATGCTCGACCGCGTGGAGCAGTTCCCTCCCCGTACGTACGAGGTGGACGGGCTCGTCGCAGCGGTGAGGCGTCGCCGTCGCCGCCTCGCGGCCGGCGCGGCGGCGGCTCTGGCCGTGGTGGCGCTGAGCGCCGGGTTCGCAACTCAGCTGAGGCACGAGAGCGGATCGTCCGGGGTACAGGGGCCCGCCGCCGTGCCGTCCCCCCAGGCTTCTTCCCCGTCGGATACACCCGCGCCCAAGCCCCCTGCCAAGTCGGTTCCGCCTGCCGATCCCTCGGAGACGACGCGTGCGCTCTACTTCGCCGCCCTGCGCTATCAGAATCCGGCGACCCGTGCCGACGTGAACCTCGACACGGTGGCGGCCCTGTTCACCGACGGCGACACGTATCGGCGGATCTGGGGCACCGACTCGCGCGGGGTGACCTGTGGAGCCGCAGTCGACGGCGTGCTGGCGGCCGGCGAAATCCGGCTGTACAAGGGGGACCAGCCGTTCGGCAAGGTCGCCTCACTCGAATTCGACGGTTCGGGCACGGTGCGCTCGCTGACCTGCAAGGCCGACACCACGTCGGGCCGGGGTGACGACCCGAGCGTCAACGGCTTCTACGGCGGCCTCGTGGCAGCCGTCCGGTCCGGTGACTCCTCGCTGCGCCCGCACCTCGCCGAGCAGTTCCTGAGCTCGGCGTTGCGATCACGAGGGGGCGCTACCGCCGGAACCTGCTTCACCCACACCCCCGTGTTCTGGTTCGCGGACGATCCCACCTCGGGGACCCTCCGCCACGGGTGGAGCATGACGCTCAGTGACGGCCGCCGATTCCCGATCGATCTCGACGAGAACGGAAAGATCGACACCGCGTGCGAGTGAGAACCACGGGTCACGTCCTTGGCCCCGACCGGTGCGGTTCGGGTGCAGGACCCAGGCGTGGGGAGATCGCCCCGGGGAGCAGCACCGTGGTGGCGGACCACCCGGCCCTGCGCGGCTGAGCGGGAGGCGCGCCCACGCCCCGTCGGCCGTCGGCCGTCGGCTGACGGTCGGCGGGCGGGGGCGGCCGGCGGGGGCGGTCCGAGCTCAGGCCTCGTAGCGGCGGATCGAGCGCAGACCGCCGTACGCCGCCGCCGCGGCCCAGAGGGCCATGATCAGCAGCCCGGTCCAGTGGCCGTAGTGGACGGCCGGGTCCGGCTGGGTGAGCATCGCGTACAGGCCGGCCCGGTCGGGCAGGAACTGGCCCGCCTCGCGCACCCCGGGTATCGCCGCCAGCAGGGTGGTGCCGAGGAAGACCATCGGCGTGAGCAGGCCGAGGGCGGCGGTGAAGTTGCGCATCATGGCCGTCAGGCCGAGGCAGAACACCACGAGCAGCGGGTGGTAGAGCACGCCGGCCAGGAAGCTCCGCCCCATGCCCGGGACGGAGAGGTCCAGGCCGACGGTGCCGGCGACCGCGAGGAACGAGCCCGCCGTGGAGACCAGGCCCAGCAGCAGCCCGATCCCGGCGCCGAGGACGAGCTTGGCGCCGTACAGCCGCCCGCGCCGCGGCACGGCGGTGAGCGAGGTGCCGATCATGCGGGTGTTGAACTCCTGCCCGATCAGCAGGATCCCGAGGCAGGCCACGGCGACGTGACCGAACAGCAGGCCGTAGTAGATCCCGCCCGCCGGGTCTTCGCCCGGGGTGTGGTCCACATCCCCGTACGCGGCGTTGACGGCGAGGGTGATGCCGACCGTGAGCGCGACGGCCACGATCGGGGCGATCCACTGGGAGCGGAGCGTGGTGAACTTGATCCGCTCGGACCGGAGCACGGCGGTGGTGGTGGTCATCGGAAGCTCTCCTTTCCCCGGCGCCGCAGGGCGCGGGAGGTCGTCGTCGGTGAGGGGGTGGTCGGCGGCGGGTGCGCCTGTTCAGGCCTGGTAGCGGCGGATCGAGCGCAGGCCGCCGTACGCCGCCGCCGCGGCCCAGAGGGCCATGATCAGCAGGCCGGTCCAGTGCCCGTACACGACCTGGGGGTCGTCGGCGTAGCGCAGGGCGTACTGGCCCGCGCGGTCCGGGAGGAACTGGACCACGTGGCGGACGCCCGGCAGGCCGCCGAGGAGCGGGGAGAGCAGGAAGACGGTCGGCACCAGCACGCCCATCGCCGCGCTGAGGTTGCGCATCATGGCGGTCAGGCCGAGGCAGAGCACCACCAGCAGCGCCGGGTAGACCACGGCGGTGGTGGCACTGCGCACGAACGCGGGCCCGTCCCACTCGCCGGGGGTGAAGGCGGCGTACCCGGCGAAGGAGCCGGCCGCCCCGGCCAGGCCGACGCCGAGGGCGACCAGCGCTCCGAGGAGGAGCTTGGCGCCGTAGAGCCGCCCGCGCCGCGGTACCGCCGTGAGCGAGGTGCCGATCATGCGGGTGTTGAACTCCTGCCCGATCAGCAGGATCCCGAAGCAGGCCAGTGCCGCCTGGCCGAAGTTGAGGCCGTAGTGGATGCCGACGCCCGGGTCGTCGGTGAGGTTGTGGTCCTTGCCGCCGAGCGCGGCGGAGACGGCGACGGTGAGGCCGCCGGTGAGCAGGACGGACAGCAGCGGGGTGATCCAGAGCGAGCGGAGGGTGGTGAGCTTGATCCGCTCGGACCGGAGGACGTTCGCGACGGTGGTGGCCGGGGCGGCCACGGCCGGGGTGCTCATGCCGCCACCGCCCGGAACTCGACGCTGTCCGCGGTCATCCGCATGAACGCCTCCTCCAGGGAGTCCTGCTGGACGGCGATCTCGTACAGCACCACGCCGTTGGCGGCCGCGAGTGCGGCGAGCTGCTCGGGCTCGGCGCCGGTGACCTCCCAGGCGCCGCCGTCCACCGGTTCGGCGGCCAGAGCGGAGCCGCGGAGCAGGGCGTCCAGCTTGGCAGGGTCCACGGCGCGGACCCTGATCCGCGTGCGGCCGTGCCGGTCGATGAACTCCGACGTGGCGGCGTCCGCCAGCAGTCGGCCGCGGCCGATCACCACCAGGTGGTCGGCGGTGAGCGCCATCTCCGTCATCAGGTGCGAGGAGACCAGGACCGCGCGGCCCTCGGCGGCCAGGTCGCGCAGCAGCGTACGGATCCAGCGGATCCCCTCCGGGTCGAGGCCGTTGACCGGCTCGTCCAGCATGAGGACCGGCGGGTCGCCCAGCAGTGCGGCGGCCACCCCGAGGCGCTGGCGCATGCCGAGCGAGAAGCCGCGGATCCGGCGGCCGGCCGCGTCGGCCAGGCCGACCTGCGCGAGCACCTCGTCGACCCGGCGCTCGGACAGGCCGTTGCTGGCGGCGAGCCAGCGCAGCTGGCCGCGGGCGGTGCGGCCGCCGTGCATCGCGTGGGCGTCGAGCAGGGCGCCGACCTGCCGCAGCGGGTCGGACAGCTCGGCGTACGGGCGGCCGTCCACCAGGGCGCTCCCGGCGGTGGGCCGGTCCAGGCCGAGAATCAGCCGCATTGTGGTGCTCTTGCCCGCGCCGTTCGGCCCGAGGAAGCCCGTGACCACTCCGGGCCGGACCTCGAAGCAGAGGTCGTCGACCACGCGCGTCCCGTCGTACTCCTTGGTGAGGCCCTGAACCTGGATCACGGCTGCCCTCCCTGTCCCTGTCGCTCTCGGGGCCCGGTCGCTGCCGGGCCGCTCTCCCTGCCGGGCCCGCCCGTTCGGCCGGTCCCGCTGTCGATGGCCCCATTCGACCGGAACGGACCACCCCGGCGGATCCCGCCGGGGAGGGGAGTTGACTCCCTCTCGGGAGGGAGGGCCTCGTACTGCGCTGACCTGGCAGGATGGCGGGATGCCCCGAATATTCGCGCCCCTGCTGAGCGGCGCCACCTACGCGCGGTGGCTGCACCTGGCCATCGGCTGGATCTTCGCCGCCGTCGTGCTGATGGTCTATCCGGGGACGTACGGCTTCAGCCTCGGCGGAGTCGTGCTGCGCGCGGTGCCGGCGGACGCGGCGCTGCTGGTGCTGGTGGCGATGCTCCCGGCGATGCGTCGGGCGGAGGGCGTGCAGGCGCGGCTGCTGCTGATGCCGGAGCGTGAGGAGGACATCGCCACCGAACCCGCCCGGACGTGGGCCGACCGGCGCCGGACGGCGGTCTGGCTGGTCGGACGGACCGCCCTCGGAACGGCCGTCGGGATCCTCTCCGTCCTGGTGCCGGCGGCCGCCTTCGACCTGTTGTTCCGCCCCGAACCGCGGCTGCCGGGCGGCCTCGAACTCCCCGCCGGGGAGGGGACGTCGTGGTACCCGCTGGCGGCGCCGGTGCTGTTGTTCGCGCTCGGCTGGCTGGTCGTCTGGGCCGGCCGCCTCCAACTCGCCATGGCGGTGAGGCTGCTGGGGCCGTCCCCGGCCGAACGGCTGGCCGCCGCCGAGCTGCGGGCCGAACGCCTCCTCGAACGCAACCTGTTGGCCCGCGAGTTGCACGACTCCATCGGCCACGCCCTGACGGTGACGGTCATCCAGGCCGGTGCGGCGCGCGAGGTGGGGGACGCGGCGTTCGTCGCCAAGGCGCTCGAAGTCATCGAGGAGACCGGGCGGAAGGCGATGGAGGACCTGGAACGCACCCTCGTCCTGCTCCGGGACACCGGCGAACCGGGTGCCGCCCGCGCCCCCGGCACCACCCCCGGCGCGGGCGACGCCCGGGAACGCCCCGGCATCGAGCAGCTGCCCGGGCTGTTCGACACCGCGCGCTCGGCCGGCAGCCCGGTCGAGGCGTGGATCGACGTGCCGTCCGGACGACTGCCCGGCGTGCTCTCCCGCGAGGGCTACCGCATCGTCCAGGAGGGCGTCACCAACGCCCTCAAGTACGCGCCGGGTGAACCGATCAGCGTCCGGGTCACCCTGCGGGACGACCGGTTGGAGCTGCGCTGCGCCAATGCGCTGGGCAGCTCCGCCGCGTCCGTCCGCGTCACACCGCGCCGGGGCGGCAAGGGACTTCGCGGCATCCGGGAGCGCGCCGTGCTGCTCGGCGGCGAGGCCTCCGCCGGGGCGGAGTCCGGCGAGTGGGTGCTGGCGGTGCGGGTGCCCCTACGCTTGGGCGCGTGATGATCGACATTCTGCTGGCCGACGACGAGGAGCTGGTCCGGGCCGGACTGCGGGCCGTACTGGAGGCGCAGGGCGACCTGCGGGTGGTCGGTGAGGCCCGCGACGGTGCCGAGGCGGTCGCCCTGGCCCGCGAACTGCGGCCGCACGTGGTGCTGATGGACGTCCGGATGCCCGGGACGGACGGCCTGGCCGCCACCCGCGAACTGGTCCGGGGCGCGGCCGCCCCGGGCGGGTGGGCGCCGAAGATCCTGGTCGTGACCACCTTCGAGATCGACGACTACGTCTACCAGGCGCTGCGCGCGGGCGCCGACGGCTTCCTGCTGAAGCGCTCCCGGCCGGCCGAGATCGCCCATGCCGTCCGGCTGGTCGCGGCGGGCGAGTCGCTGCTCTTCCCCACCGCGATCCGCCGCCTCGCCGCCGGCCAGGGCAACCGGGAGGCGCGTGACACGATGGCGCGCGCCGCCCTGACCGACCGTGAGGCCGAGGTGCTGCGCCTGGTGGCGCGCGGGCTCACCAACGGCGAGATCGCCGATCAACTGTTCCTCGGCGTGCAGACGGTGAAGACGCACGTCAGCAGCGTGCTGGGGAAGCTCGGCGCCCGGGACCGGACCCAGGCGGTGATCGCCGCGTACGAGTCCGGCTTCGTGGAGCCGGCGGAGTAGCCCGGCGCCGGACCACACCCGGCCTCCGCGTCGACCCCGCTCGGGCCCGCCCCCCGCCGGGCCCGGTCCCGCCCCGGCCCGGCCCAGGCGCCGGCCCCGCTCGGGCCCGCCCCCTGGCACGCGCCGGCGGCCACGCCCCCGCCCGCCGCCTCCCGGCTCAGGCCGGGTAAGCGTGCGTCTGGGCCGCCTTGACCGACGCCCAGACGGTGGCGCCGGGGGCGAGGTCGAGTTCGGCCGCTGCGGCGGGCGTCAGGTCGGCGGCCATCGGGAGGGTACCGGCCAGGTCGGCGCGGACCTGGTCGCCGTGCAGGTCCAGGCCCGCGACCTTCAGCTCCCACACGTTGCGCGCGCTGGACTGCGGCTCCTCCCGGTGCAGCGTCACGGCGGACGGCGGGAACGCCACGAAGGCGGGGCCGGTCAGCTCCTCGGTGGTGGCCAGCACCGTGCCGTCCGCCAGCGTGACCAGGTGGCCCTCCGCGTTGCCCTGGTAGAGGTTGAGGCCGACCAGCCGGGCGATGTAGTCGGTGCGCGGCCGGCGGGCGATCTCGGCCGGGCTGCCGGACTGCACCTCGCGCCCGCCCTCGATCACCACCAGCCGGTCGGCCAGCACCATCGCGTCCAGCGGGTCGTGCGTCACCAGGACCGCCATCGCCTCGAACTCGGCGAGGTGGCGGCGCAGTTGGGAGCGGACGTCGAGCCGGGTGCGGGCGTCCAGGGCGGCCAGGGGCTCGTCGAGCAGCAGCAGCCGGGGCCGGACGGCCAGCGCCCGGGCGAGCGCCACCCGCTGCGCCTGTCCGCCGGAGAGACGGCCGGGGCGGGCGGCGGCGTGCTCGGCCAGGCCCATCCGTTCCAGCCAGCCGGCCGCCTCGGCGCGGGCCTCGCGCTTGGGGCGGCCCTGGCAGCGCGGGCCGAAGGCGACGTTGTCGAGCGCGCTGAGGTGCGGGAAGAGCAGGTAGTCCTGGAACACCACGCCGACCGGGCGTTCCTCGGCGGGCGTGTGCAGGCGTTCGGCCGGGTCCTCCAGGACGCGGCCGTCCAGCCGCAGGTGGCCGCCGGTGAGCGGGAGCAGGCCGGCGAGGGCGCGCAGGGCGGTGGACTTGCCGGCGCCGTTCGGCCCGAGCAGGGCGACCACCTCGCCGGGGGCGGCGGTGAGCGCGAGGTCGAGGCTGAAGGCGGCACGGTCCACCCGGAGCCGGGCGTCGAGGGCGGGGGCGTCGGCAGTCACGGTGTGGGCGTCCAGTGGGGGGCGTGGTCGAGTGGGGCACGGTGCGCGGGCCGGAGCGGGAGGCCGGCCGGTGCCGCCCCGTCCGCCGCCGCCACCATCACCGCTGCCACCGAAGGCGACAGCGGTGATGGTGGCGGCAGGGCGCACACGAGGCCGCTCGCGCAGGTGTACGCGGAGGCGTTCACGGCGTGGGCATCCAGCGCTCGCGCAGCCCGACCAGAACGGCGACCGAGACCACCAGCAGCACGAGCGAGAGCGCGATCGCCGCCTCCGGGTCGGACTCCATGGCCAGGTAGACCGCGAGCGGCATGGTCTGCGTCCGGCCGGGGAAGTTGCCCGCGAAGGTGATCGTGGCGCCGAACTCGCCGAGCGCGCGGGCCCAGGCCAGGACGGCCCCGGCGGCGATGCCGGGTGCGATCAGCGGCAGCGTCACCCGCCGGAAGGCGGTCAGCCGGGAGGCGCCCAGGGTGGCGGCCGCCTCCTCGTAGCGCGGGTCGGCGGCCCGCAGCGCGCCCTCCACGCTGATCACCAGGAACGGCATCGCCACGAACGTCTCGGCGAGGATCACACCGGTGGTGGTGAACGGCAGGGTGATGCCGAAGGCGGAGTCCAGCCAGGAGCCGACGATGCCCCGCCGGCCGAGCACCAGCAGCAGCGCCACGCCGCCGACCACCGGCGGCAGCACCAGCGGCAGCGTGACCAGCGCCCGGACGACCCGCCGGCCGGGCAGTTCGGTGCGCGCCAGCAGCCAGGCCAGCGGCACCCCGAGCACCAGCGACACCCCCGTGGCCGCTGTGGCGCAGACCAGCGAGAGGCGCAGCGCGTCCCACACCTCGGTGCTGGTGAGCTGGTCGGAGAGGTCGCTCCAGGGCGCCCGGACCAGCAGCCCGACCAGCGGCAGGATCAGGAACGCCAGCCCGAGCAGCGCCGGGAGCAGCAGCGTGACCGGGACGCGGTTCGCGCGCCGCCGACGGAGCGGCGGGGGGGGGGCCCCGGGGGGGCCCCCCCGGCCCCCGCCCGGGGGGGGGCGGCGGGCCGGGGGGGGGGGCCCCCCCCGGG
>NZ_JBHJUK010000014.1:38770-41464 GCF_042266225.1 Kitasatospora sp. NPDC056181 | reverse complement strand
GCGGCGCGGCGTGCCGCGGGCGCGCGGGCGGGGGCGCCGCCCCGCCCCCCGGGCGGGGCGGCGCCCCCCGTGGCGCCCCCCCCCCCCCCCCCGACCGGGTGGTGCGACGGCTCACGGTGCCTGGAACCCCGCCGTGGTCAGCACCTGCTGCGCCTCGGGCGACTGGATGTAGGCGACGAAGGCCGCGGCGCCGTCCTTGTTGGGGGCCTTGGCGAGCGCGGCGATCGGGTAGTCGTTCACGGCCTTGCCGGCCTCGGGGAAGTCCACGCCGTCGATCTTCGCAGCATCGGCCTTCACATCGGTCTTGTAGACCAGCGACGCGTCGACCTCGCCGAGCTCGACCTTGGTCAGCGCGCCCTTGACGTCCTGCTCCAGGGTGACCGGCGTGAGGTCGACGGCGGCCGCCTTGAGCGCCGTCTGGGCGGCGGCGCCGCACGGCACCTCCTTGGCGCACAGCGCGACCTTGACGCCCGGGGCCGCGAGGTCCTTGAGGGCGGCGACGTGCTTGGGGTTGCCCTTGGGGACGGCGATGGTGAGCGTGTTCCTGACGAAGGTCCTGGGCTCGCCGGTGGCGCCGCCCGCGTCGGTGACCGTCTTCATGGTGGCCGGGCTGGCGGCGGCGAAGACGTCGGCCGGGGCACCGGAGTTGATGCTGGTGGCGAGGCTGGAGCTGCCGCCGAAGTTGAACTTGACCTTGGCGCCGGGGTTGGCGGCCTCGAACTTCTTGCCGAGGTCGGTGAAGCTCTCCTTGAGGGAGGCCGCGGCGAACACGGTGATGTCGCCGGTGGCCTTCGGGGCGGCGGCGTCGCCGGTGGCGGCGCCCGTCGGCGCGGTGCTCGTGGAGGTCCCGGACGCCTTGGTGCCGCCGTCGCTGCCGCAGGCGGTGACCCCGAGGCTGAGGGCGAGGGCCGCAGCGGCGGCGACGGCGAGTCTGCGGGGGTGGGTGGTGCGGGTGCTCATCGGTCTTCCCCTCCTGGGCGCGCCGGAAGGGGCGCGGGGACGCTGCCGCAGCTGCGGCCGTTATGGCGATCATAGTGCCGCAAATACCAGCGGAAAATCGTCTGTCACATCGCACAGGCGAGCAGTGCCGACGGTCGCCGGCCGACTGTCGGAAGGCTCAACACCGGGCGCGGGCCGCTCCGTCGCGGCCGGTCGGTTCCGCGCCCGCCGCCGGCTCCGCGTGCTGCCCGCCGCCGGCCCGCGTAGTGCTCGCCGCCGGCGCCTTGCCGCGTCCGCCGCCGACCCGCGCAGTGCTCGCTGCCGGCGCCTTGCCGCGTCCGCCGCCGGCCCGGCCGTGGCGCTGACCGGCGGAAAACCCTTCGCGCACGGGTGCCCCGAGGCGCCAGAGTGGTCGCCGTCCGTACGCATTCCGGTCGCGGGAGCGACCCGTGCGCACGACCTGTACGCATCGCCGGCCGACCGGCCGGGCCGAAGGGGGAGGAGCACACCCATGTCCACACTGCGCGTCACCGCCGAGCGGCTGATCATCCTGGCCCATCCGAACGCGGACGCCCTCGAACTCGCCCAGGTCGGCCTCTACCGTGCGGTGGTCGCCAAGGGCGCGTACCGGACCGGGGACCATGCCGTGTACATCCCCGAACAGGCCGTGCTGCCCGCCGAGCTGATCGAGGAGCTCGGCCTGACCGGACGGCTGGCCGGGAGCAAGGCCGACCGGGTCAAGGCGGTCCGGCTGCGCGGCGAGCTGTCGCAGGGCATCGTCTGCCGGCCCGGCGCGCTGGCCGGGACCGACCTGGCGGCCGCCGCCGAGAGCGGTGAGGACTTCGCCGAACTGCTGGGCGTCACCAAGTGGCGGCCGCCGATCCCCACCTCCATGAACGGCGAGGTGGTCCGCGCGCCCGACCTGCTGCCCTGGGTGGACATCGAGAACCTCAAGCGGTTCCCCGGGATCTTCGAGCCCGGCGAGCCGGTCGTGCTGACCGAGAAGCTGCACGGCAGCTGCTGCCTGGTCACCTACCACGCCGCCACCGGCGAGGTGCAGGTCTCGTCCAAGGGCATCGGCGCCCAGGGGCTGGCCCTGGCCGAGGACGAGCACAACCTCTACTGGCGGGCGGTACGCGCCCACGGCATACCGGAGGTGGCCGCCCGGCTGGCGGAGCGGCTCGGCGCCGAGCGGGTCGGCGTCTTCGGCGAGGTCTTCGGCGCGGGGGTGCAGGACCTCACCTACGGCGAGTCCGGCCGCACCGAGCTCCCCGGCTACGCCGCGTTCGACGTCTCGGCGGTGGTGGAGGGGCAGCTGCGCTGGCTGCCGGCCGCCGAACTGCTGGACGGCGAGCTGCCGGTGGTGCCCGAGCTGTGGCGCGGGCCGTTCGATCCGGACACCGCGCTGGCGTTCGCCCAGGGGCGCGAGACCGTCTCCGGGCGCGAACTGCACGTTCGCGAGGGCGTGGTGATCCGCCCGGTCACCGAGCGCTGGAGCCCGGTGGTGGGCGGCCGGGCGATCGCCAAGGTGGTCGGCGACGCCTACCTGACGCGCAAGGGCGGCACCGAGTACGAGTGACCGGGCCGCCTCCGACGGATCCGGCGGGCCGGTGGAGCGGGAGCAGGGCAGGGCAGGGCGGGGCGTCGTGCGACGGGGCGGGCGCGGGGAAACCCCCGCCCCCCCCCGGCGCCCCCCAAAACCAATAAAAAAACTCCGTTTCAATTGTGGGTGGCCCCAGGGGGTGGCCCCCAAGA
>NZ_JBHJUK010000014.1:0-38760 GCF_042266225.1 Kitasatospora sp. NPDC056181 | reverse complement strand
CCGTCGGGGGGGGGGGGGGGGGGGGGGTCGGGGGGGGGGGGGGGGGGGGGGGGGGGCGGGGGGGGCGGGGGGCCCCCCGCGCGCCCGCCCCGGGGCGCACCCTTCACCGATGACTACTCGTCAGTTACTTTGGTGGGTCGCCACTGGAGGAGGCCCAGATGACCACCGCGAACGCCCGGGTGCCCGGCCCGCCCGGACTCCCGCTGATCGGCTCGATGTTCGACCTGACCCGCCGCCCGCTGCGGACCTACCTGGCGGCCCGGCGCGACTACGGTGACGTCGTCCGGATCACCGCCGGGCCGCCCGGGCTGAGGGCCGAGTTCTTCCTGATCTTCTCGCCGGAGGGCGTCCAGCAGGTGCTCGGCAGCGAGGCCGCCAACTTCCGCAAGGAGCACGCCTTCTACGACGAGCTGCGGACCAGCGTCGGCAACGGCCTGCTGACCAGCCAGGACGACGACTACCAGCGCCAGCGCCGGCTGATCCAGCCGCTCTTCACCCGCCGCAGGGTCGACGGCTACGCGGATGCGATCGCCCTGGAGGTGCAGGCACTGGCCGAGCGCTGGAGGGCGGTGCCGGGCGGGGTGGTGGACGCGGCCGACGAGATGTCCCGGTTCGCGCTGCGCACGGTCTCCCGCATCCTGTTCGGCGCCGACGCGGAGGAGGCGGTCGACGTCGTGCGCCGCAGCTTCCCGGCACTGGGGGAGTACATCCTGGGACGCGGATTCTCGCCCGTCCGCACACCGCGCGGCTGGCCGACCCCCGCCAACCGGCGCGGCGCCCGGGCGCAGCGGGACCTCTACGCGGTCTGCGACCGGATCATCGCCGAGCGCGCCCTCCGTCCGGACGCCGGGAGCAGGTCGGACGACCTGCTGGCGCTGCTCACCCTCGCGCGCGGGGAGGACGGCGAGCAGCTCGACCCCGCGGAGCTGCGCGACCAGGTGCTGATCTTCCTACTGGCGGGCCACGAGACCACGGCCACCTCGCTCGCCTTCGCCCTCCACCTGCTGGCGGGGCACCCGCAGGAGCGGCGCCGGGCCCAGGAGGAGGCCGAGTCGGTGCTCGCCGGACGCGAGCCGACCGCCGCCGACCTGGACGCGCTGCCGTACCTCACCCGGGTGGTGAAGGAGGCGATGCGGCTCTACCCGGCGGCCTCGGCGACGGGGCGCCGGGCGGTGAACGAGACGGTGATCGACGGGCACGTCATCCCGGCCGGTGCGCAGGTGCTGCTGATGCCGCTGGCGACCCACCGGCACCCCGACCACTGGGAGGAGCCGGAGCGGTTCGACCCGGACCGCTTCCTGCCCGAGCGGGAGAAGGGGCGCCACCGGTACGCCTGGTACCCGTTCGGCGGCGGCCCGCGGGCCTGCATCGGGCAGCACTTCTCGATGCTGGAGTCGGTGCTCGCCCTGGGAGTGCTGCTGCGCGACTTCGACTTCGAGGTGATCGATCGCCGGGTGGCGCTCGGCCAGGGCATCACGCTGCGGGTGGACAGCCCGATGCGGATTCGGGTCGCGCCGCGCTGACGGGGCCGTCGCCGTCCGTTCCCCGCCGTGCTCAGGCCGCGGGCCCGGGGCGGACCGCGCCGGGTCCGGGGTCGGACCTGGCGCCCGGGCGGGAGCGGTCACGTGGGCGGGAGCCGGAGCGCGGACCGGGTGCCCGGGACGGGGCGCGCGGGCACAGGACCAACCCATTCGAACACAGCGCCCGCACGGCGCGGGCAGCTTTTCACATCTTCGCGTAACCCGTTCGGGGCCCCGATAGCGTCCCACGCACCCCGGACCGGAAGCGCACGTGCGGCTGGCATATGACGGGTGATCGATCCCCCGGACTGGTCCCGACCGGCCCGGAGCGGTCACCGCCCGACGCCCTCCACGCGGAGTCCGCCCGGCCCAGGGAGCCCGGGCCCGGCGTCCACCGCCCCGGGCCCGACCGGTCGACCGGAGGTCCCATGGGCACGATGAACCACTTCAGTTCCGGCTGGCTCACGCCCGCACTCTCCTACGTGGTGGCGTGCGCCGGGGCCGCGCTGGGTCTGCGCTGCACCCTGCGCGGCCTCGCCGCCACCGGAGCCTCGCGCCGGAACTGGCTGCTCACGGCGGCCGCCGCGATCGGGTCCGGGATCTGGACGATGCACTTCGTCGCCATGTTCGGCTTCGCGGTCGACGGCACGGAGCTGCGCTACAACGTCCCGCTGACCGTGCTCAGCCTGCTGGTCGCGGTCCTGGTCACCGGGCTCGGGACGGTCGCCGTCGGCTACGGGCGGCACCGGGGCCTGGCACTGCTGACGGGCGGGCTCACCACCGGCCTCGGCGTGGCCGCGATGCACTACCTCGGCATGGCGGCCCTGCGACTGCACGGCGGCCTGCACTACGACCCGGGCACGGTCGCGCTCTCCGTGCTGATCGCCGTCGGCGCCGCCACCGCCGCCCTCTGGGCCGCCGTGACCATCCGCAACGTGTACGCCGCGGTGGGCGCCTCGCTCGTGATGGGCCTCGCGGTGAGCTGCATGCACTACACCGGCATGGCCGCCGTCCACGTCCACCTGGAGCCCGTCCGGAGCGGGCTCGGCGGGGCCGCACCGATGGAGTTCGTCTTCCCGCTCGCGGTCGGCCTCGGCTCCTTCCTCTTCCTCACCTCGGCCTTCGTCGCCCTCTCCCCGACGGCCCAGGAGCGTGCCGCCTACCGGGAGGCGGGTGAGCTGACCATCGAGGAGTTCCCGACGACGGCCGCGAGCCCGGCGCCGGGGGAGCACCACCGCGCGGCCTGAGCAGGCCGGCCGCCCCGGCCGGGGCCGTCCGCGGACGCCGGAGGCCGGCCGTCGGCTGTCGGAAGCCCGAGGCCCGAGGCCGGAAGCCGGCCGTCGTGGGCCTTCGCCGGACTGCTCCGCCGCCCCACTGCACGGATCCCCCCTCACCGACCGACCCCGCCCGAAAGGCTCCTCACCCATGCGCGAAAGCCGCGGCACCGCACCCGGTACCCGCCGGGGTGCCCACGCCGGGCCGCCCGCCCGGCCGGCTCGTGAAGCCGACCGCCGCAGCCCCCGTCCCGGGCCGCGCGGGCTCCGCGGCCTGCGACCCCGGACCGTGCGGGCCCGGATCGTGGCGCTGCTGATGGTCCCCGTCGTCTCCGTCCTGGCGCTCTGGGGGTTCGCCAGCGTCACCGCCGCCCAGGACGTCTGGGACCTGATGCGACTGCGCGAGGCCCAGCGCACCGTCCTCACCCCCGTCGGCGCGACCGTGGCCGGACTCCAGGCCGAACGCGCCGCCGCCGGCGAGGTGTTGGCCGCCCCCGGGGCCACCCGGGAGAGTGCCCTGCGTGAGGCCGCCGCCGTGACCGACCGTGCCCTCGCCCCGCTGTTCTTCGACACCCGGGCGGGCGGCGGCCGGGCCCCGGGAAGCCAGGGGCCCGGCGGGCAGGACGACAACGGTCAGGGTGACAACGGTCAGAACGACAACGGTCAGAACGACAACGGGCAGGGCGGGCAGGGGTACAACCGGGCCGACGCCCTGGGACTGGGCCCGGAGGTCGTCGCCCGGCTCGACGCGCTCGGCGTGGCCGCCGGCGGGCTGCCGGAGTTGCGCAGCCGGGTGCTGGCCCGCGGTGTCGGCTGGCCCGAGGCCTACGCCGCGTACGGTGCCGCCGTGGACCGGGCGCTGGCGGTGGCCGGCGCGCTCACACCGATGCAGGACCACCGGGTCGCCTCGGACGCCCGGGTGCTGCTGGAGTTCGCCCGCTCACGTGAACTCCTCAGCCGCGAGGACGCCCTGCTGCGCACCGCCCAGCTCGCCGGCGGCCTCACCGAGGAGCAACTGCGGGAGTTCTCCGGTGCCGCCTTCGCCCGCCGCCAGTTCGAGCAGGGTTCGGCCGCCGATCTGCGCCCCGGGGACCGCGCCGCCCTGCTCGCCGTCACCGGCGGTCAGGACCACCGGGACCTCACCTCCTACGAGGACAGGGTCCGCGCCGCCGCCGACGGTCGCGCCGCGGTGGCCGCCGTCCCGTCCGACCGGTGGTCGGTGACGGTCGGCAACGTCGCCCGCGACCTGCGCGCCGTCGAGGACACGGCGGGCCGGGCGGCGTCCGAGCGGGAGGACCCGTATGCGCTGGGCCTGTTCACCCCGGCCGGGCTGGCCGTGCTGCTCGGGCTGGTCGGCGTGGTGGCCTCACTGGTGATCTCGGTGCAGATCGGGCGCGGGCTGGTCACCGAGCTGATCGGCCTGCGGAACTCGGCACTTGAGCTGGCCGGACGCAAGCTCCCCGCCACGATCAGGCGGTTGCGCGCGGGGGAGGAGGTGGACATCGACGCGGAGGTGTCCGCGCCGGTCCACGGCGGCGACGAGATCGGCCAGGTGCACGGCGCGCTCGGCACCGTCCAGCGGGCGGCGGTCACCGCGGCGGTCGAACGGGCCGAGGTGCTCTCCGGGGTCTCCGGGGTCTTCGTCAACCTCGCCCGGCGCAGTCAGGTGCTGGTGCACCGCCAACTGACCCTGCTGGACGCCATGGAGAGGCGGACCGAGGACCCGGCCGAGCTGGCGGACCTCTTCCGGCTGGACCACCTCACCACCCGGATGCGCCGCCATGCGGAGGGCCTGATCATCCTCTCCGGTGCAGCCCCCGGCCGGGCCTGGCGCAAGCCGGTCCCGCTGCTGGACGTGGTGCGCGCCGCGGTCTCCGAGGTCGAGGAGTACGCCCGCGTCGAGGTGCACCGGTTCTCGCACGTGGCGGTCACCGGCCAGGCCGTCGCCGACCTCACCCACCTCGTCGCCGAACTGGTCGAGAACGCGACCGGCTTCTCGCCGCCGCACACCAGGGTGCACATCCGGGGCGAACGGGTCGGCAACGGCTACGCGTTGGAGATCGAGGACCGCGGCCTCGGGATGGGGCCGGAGGTGCTCGCCGAGTCCAACCGGCGGATCGCCGCGGCCGAGCAGACCGATCTCTTCGACAGCGACCGGCTCGGCCTGTTCGTGGTCAGCCGGCTGGCCCGGCGGCACGGTGTCCGGGTGTCGTTGCAGACCTCCGCCTACGGCGGGACCACCGCCGTGGTGCTGCTGCCCACCGTCCTGCTGGCCGGTGACGGCCTGCGGGGGCGCAGGGAACGCCCTTCAGCGGTAGCGGAGTTGGATGTCGAACCGATGGTGGGTGGGCCCACCGGGCGCCCGGCCGGGGGGCACCGGTACACCTTACACGCCTTTCACGTGGCTGATGCCGACGGGCCCGAGTCCGTGCAGCCCCACGCGTTCGCCGAGCACGAGGGCAGGCCCGCCTTCGCGCCGGCCGGGCCCGAGTCCGTGCTGGCCGGGCCCGAGTTCGTGCCGGCCGGGCCCGAGTCCGTGCCGTCCGGGTCCGACTCCGTGCCGGCCGGGTCCGGACCCGGGCCTGTCTTCGTGAGGCCCGGGTCCACCCCGGCGGGCGGACTGCCGGGTACCGGGCCGTCGTCGGAGGGCGGGGCACTGCTGGCGTTCGGAGCCCGGGGCGGCGACCCCGGGGTCCTGCGCCCGGTCCCGTTCCGGGCCTCCGGCGCCCGGGCGGACGGCCCGGCGGCAGCCCCCACCGCCCGGCCGGGCGCCGGACCCGCGGAGCCGGCCAGGCTCACCGGGCGGGCCGGGCCCGCGGAACCGGACGGACTGCCCCGGCGGGTCCGCCAGGCCAGCCTGGTCCCGCAGTTGCGCGAGGCCCCGCCGCCGCGGCCCGGCCGCCGTCGCCCAACCGGCGCGCACGAGTCCGGCCGGGACCCGGAGGCGGCCCGCGCCGCGATGTCCGCCTTCCAGGCCGGCTGGGCCCGCGGCAAGGGCCCGGACGACCGGGGGGACGGGCTCCCGGAGCGACGGTGGCCGGACAGCCGTCCGGGTCGGCGTCCGGACCGGACACCGCCACCCCCGCACCACCCACTCCCACCGCACCACCCTGAAGGAGAGCGCCCATGATCGGCACCACCCACCGCGCGGGAGAGCTCAACTGGCTTCTCGACGAGCTGGTTTCGCGCGTCGCCGAGATCCGGTTCGCCGTGATGCTCTCCGCCGACGGCCTGGCCATGGGCACTTCGGCCGGCCTCGGCCGTGAGGACGGCGAGCACCTGGCCGCGGTCGCCTCCGGCTTCCACAGCTTGGCCAAGGGGGCCGGGCGGCACTTCGGGGCCGGCGAGGTCCGCCAGACCATGGTGGAGCTGGAGCACGGCTTCCTGTTCGTGGCCGCCGCGGGCGAGGGCACCTGCCTGGCGGTGTTCTCCACCGCCGACGCCGACCTCGGCCTGGTCGCCTACGAGATGGCCAGACTGGTCCGCCGGGTCGGCGAGCACCTGTTCACACCACCGCGCAGCGCGGACGGCCGGTGAACCCGGTGCCGCGTCCGCACCAGCACCGCAACCCGCTCGCCGCCGCCCACCGCTCGCACTGGTACGACGACGAGGCCGGGCCGCTGGTCCGCCCGTACGCGATGACACGGGGACGGACGAGGCCCAGCGGGCCGGAGTTCGACCTGATCGCGCTGGTGGTCAGCGAGGTCCCGGACCCCGCCGGGTTCCCCGACGCGCCGGACCTGCCGGTCGGGCCCGAGCAGGCCCGGATCCTCGGCCTCTGCCGGGGCGGCGGCCTTCCGGTGGCCGAGATCGCCGCCGGCCTCGACCTGCCGCTCGGCGTGGTCCGGGTGCTGCTCGGCGACCTGCTGGCGGCCGGGTACATCCGGGTCGGCCGTCCCGTCCCGCCCGCACTGCTCCCTGACGAGCGCATCCTCCAGGAGGTCGTCCATGGACTCCGCGCACTCTGACCACCCGCACCACGGCCACCCGCACGCCGACGGGTCCAGCACCGACGGGCCCTGCGCCGACGGGTGCTGCACCGACCGGCCGCACCGCGAGCGCTCCTCCGCGGACCGCCTGTACGGGGACGGCCCACCCGGACCCCGCCCCGGCCCCGGGCCCGGACCCGAGGACGAGGACGAGGAGGAGACCCTGGCGGACTCCCCGGTGCTCGCCCTGAAGATCCTGGTGGCGGGCGGGTTCGGGGTCGGCAAGACCACGTTGGTCGGCTCGGTCAGCGAGATCCGCCCGCTGCGCACCGAGGAGCTGCTCACCGAGGCCGGACGGGGAGTGGACGACACCGGCGGGGTCGAGCAGAAGAGCACCACCACGGTGGCCATGGACTTCGGCCGGATCACCATCCGCGAGGGGCTGTCCGTCTACCTCTTCGGCACCCCGGGCCAGGACCGGTTCTGGTTCCTCTGGGACGAGCTGGCGCAGGGCGCGCTCGGCGCGGTGGTGCTGGCCGACACCCGCCGGCTGACGGACTGCTTCCCCGCCGTGGACTTCTTCGAGCACCGGGGCATCCCGTTCGTGGTGGCGGTCAACCGCTTCGCCGGCACCCGGGACTACGGGCCCGACGAGGTCGCCCGGGCGTTGGACCTGGAGTCCGGCACCCCGGTGGTGCTCTGCGATGCGCGTCGCCGCGCCTCGGGCAAGGAGGTGCTGATCAACCTGGTCGAGCACGCCGGCCGGGTGCACGCCGCCCGTCTGTTGGCCGACGCGGGGGCGCCCCTCGGCTGATTCGGAGCCGGACGCGCCCCGGGGCGTGCCGACGGCCCTGCGCGGCAGGGCGCGAGGGGTGCCCCCCGCACGGGTGGCACCCCTCGCGCCGTCGGTGCCCGTCGGCCGGGCGTGCTGCCGCGGGCGGGTCGGGCGGCCCGGCCGGTCGTGGCCCGGCCGGTCGTGAGTCGGGTCAGCCGCGGCTCTGGAAGACGATCCTGGTCCAGCTGGAGCCCGGGCAGTTGCCCCAGACCGCCCACGGCTCGGGCCGGGCGCCGATCCAGAGGCCGGTGGTGGAGGTGCCGTTGGCGCAGTAGGTGATGGTGCGCAGCTGGCCGGACTAGATCCGGCAGTTGCCCTCCCAGCGCCAGCCGTAGTCGGCGGTGATGGTGCAGTGGTAGGAGGCGGTGGCGACCGCGGGCGCCGCGGCGGCCGAGCCGGCGGAGATGCTCTGGTCGGCGGCCGGTGCGGCGGCTCCGGCCGGCAGGGTCGTGGTGCCGAGCACGCCGAGGGCGGCCGCGGCCACCATCCCGAGCCTGGCGGTGTTCCGGGCGATGCAACCTGACATGGTGATCTCTCCTCGCTCGTGGTGCCTGCCCTCCGGCCGGGCGGCGGCAGACTCCGACAATTCCCCTGCCCCGCCCGGGAGATGACGCATTGCACACGAATAACTGCGCACGGTGAGATGACGAACTATGATGTGATGTGCGTCACAGGCTGGTCGGCGATCGGATCGTCAACCGTGCCTTCGGGGTGCCGATTTCCGAGGGGAGCGGCATGGAATTCACCGGCCGGTGCCGGAGTGGGCGGGATTCGGGCGTCGCTGCTGCTCCCGGAGCGGCGGCGCCCCTGGCGGCCGATCCGGAATCGGCGGAATTCAACCGGGTGTTCACGGAAATGCTGCCGCGGCTCCACCGGGCGGCCGTCTCCCTCGTCGGGAGTCCCTGTGCGGCCGGGGACGTCGTGCACGAGGCCTATCTGCGCATCGCCCGCAGGCCCGGGCGGTTCCTCGGGCACCCGCAGCCCTATGCCTATGCGGTCACCACGATGGCGAACCTCGTGCGCGACCAGTGGCGCCGGGACCGCCGGCGGCTGGTCGTGCCGGACCCCTTCGAGGGGGAGCGCGCCCGGACGGATCCGCTCGGGGGCGGGCTGGGGGAGTTGCAGGCGCGCTGGGAGGTGGTCCGGCTGCTGGGCTGCCTCACGGTCAAGCAGGCCCGCGCGGTGGCGCTGGTCGACCTCGACGGGTACTCGGTCGACGAGGCGGCCGCCCTGCTGGGTGTGCACCGGTCCACGCTGGCCGTCACCCGCCGTCGCGCGCTGGGCCGGCTCCGGGCCCTGCTCGAACGCGAGCGCGAACCCGGCCGGCGCGGACCCGGGCCCGCGTGCGGGCGGGCCGGCGGGGAGGCTGGCGACGGGGTCGACGGCGAGGCCGGTGGCGGGGCCGACGGGGAGGTCGACGGCGAGGCCGGTGGAGGGGACGGCGAGGGCGGCCGTGGCGGCCACGGCGGCAGCGACGTGACGCTGCCGGCGCCCCGGCCCGACGCACCGGGCTGACGACATGTCAGCTGATGTGCCGCCGGGGCCCGTACGCTGCGCATCGTGATCGCGTACGAGGAGCACCGGCTCCGCACCCTGGTCGAGGACGGCCGCTGGCCCGAACTGCTGGGCTCCTACCGGCAGGCCCGCGCCGTCGCCGTCGCGCGCGCGGGCGAGGAGCGGGCGGCGGCCGTCACCGCGCCGCTCGGCCATCTGATCGCGTACGCCGCGCCGCCCGAGGTGGCCGTCCGCCTGTTCGATCCGGACGGCGGCCCCGGGACCGCCGCCGGGGTGGCCGACCACGACTCCGGGCCGCTGTGGGAGGTGCTCGCCACCCGGCACTCGTGGCTGCGGCTGGCCCCGTTGCTCGGCCCGGCGTGGGTGCGACGGCTGGTCGCGCACACCCGGGTGCTGCTCGGCGAGGACCTCTCCCACGGCGCCGAACCAGATCCGGAGGGCGTCCCGCTGGTGCTGGAACCCTGGGAGTCCGCGGGCTGGGGCGAGGGCACCCGGGTCCGCGACTACCTGCCGCGTGGCGGCTCGCGCAGCGCACTGCTCACGCTCCCCGCCACCCGGGAGGGCCTGGGCCCGGTGCTGCTGCCCGAGCCGGGCGGCCGGTTGCGCGGACAACGGGCGACGCGGGCGCTGGCCGCGCTGGCGGAGTGGGCGGAGGTGGCCTGCGTCCGGGGCCCGGCGCCGCAGGCGGCGGGGCAGCTGGCTCCGGGGCGACGGGTCACCGGCGGGTACCTCCCGTTCGCGATCGCCTATCCGGTGCTGGTCCAGGCGGGCTCCGCGGAGCGCTCGCAGGGCTCGGCGGACGGCCGGCTGGCGCTCTGGCGGGCGCTCGGCGCGATGGCCGGCGGGGAGGGGCCGAACCGTGTGGAGGTGAACGCCCTGGTGGCCCGGATGCGGTGCTTCACCTGGTGCGACCCGGCGGACGACCTGCGGCACGTGCACGTCGCGATGGAGGATCCGGCGACCGGTCTGAGCTGGGCGGTCAGCGGCTCGGACGAGCCCTGACGCGTACGCCCGGGCCCGGCGCGGGAGGGATCCCGGGCCCTGACGCGTACGCCCGGGCCCGGCGCGAACGCGGACGCGCCGGCCACGTGCGACGCGGACCCGGGCGCGGCCGCCACGGCCCCCGGTCCGGTGCGGACGGACTCCGACCGGTGCGGACGGACCCCGGCCCGGCGCCGCCCGGGGGGTTGGGCTTGCGGCGCCGGGCCGGGGAGTGTGGTGGCCGGGGGAGGGGCGGTCAGGCGGCCGTCGTGCTCGGTGCCCCGCCCTGCGGCGGAACGGCGCCCGGCAGCGCGGGGACGGCGTCAGGGGCGCCGGCGGTCCCCGGCGCGGCCAGGTCGGCGGGCGAGTCCGGAGCGCCGTGCGCGTCGACCAGCGTCCGCTCGTCGAACGGCACCTCGCCCGCCAGGACCTGCCGGGCCCGCTCGCGGTCGAACTCGCCGGTCCAGTGGCCGATCAGCACGGTGGCGACGGCGTTGCCCGCGAAGTTGGTGAGCGCCCGGGCCTCCGACATGAAGCGGTCGATGCCGACGATCAGGCCGACGCCGTCCACCAGCGCCGGCTTGTGGGACTGGAGCCCGCCGGCCAGGGTGGCCAGCCCGGCGCCGGTGACGCCGGCCGCGCCCTTGCTGGCGATCACCATGAAGACCAGCAGCGAGGCCTGCTCGCCCAGCGACATCGGCTTGTCCATCGCCTCCGAGATGAAGATCGAGGCCATGGTCAGGTAGATCGCCGTGCCGTCGAGGTTGAAGCTGTAGCCGGTCGGAACGGTGATGCCGACGACCGGGCGGCTGACGCCCAGGTGCTCCATCTTGGCGATCAGCCGGGGCAGCGCGCTCTCCGAGGAGGAGGTGGAGAGGATCAGCAGGAACTCGCGGCCCAGGTAGCGCAGCAGCGTGAACACGTTGACGCCCGCGACCAGCCGGAGCAGCGTGCCGAGCACCACGACCACGAAGAGCGCGCAGGTGATGTAGAAGCCGATCATGATGACGGCGAGGCTCTTCAGCGCGGCCGTGCCGGTCGCGCCGACCACCGCCGCCATGGCCCCGAAGGCGCCGACCGGGGCCACCCACATGATCATCGACATGACCCGGAAGACCAGTCGCTGGACGTGCTCGATCCCGCGCAGGACGGGCGTGCCGGCCGGTCCCATCGCCTGGAGGGCGAAGCCCGCGAGCAGGGCGACCAGCAGGGTCTGCAGCACCTTGCCCTCGGTGAGGGCCGAGAGCATGGTGGTCGGGATCATCCCGAGCAGGAAGTCGGTGGTGGACTGGGCGGCTCCGGCAGCGGCCTGGGCGTGCCCGGACTTGGCCAGCGCGGCGGTCAGGTGCAGTCCGCCGCCGGGCTCCAGCAGGTTGCCGACCACCAGGCCGATGGCCAGCGCCACCGTCGACATGGTGAGGAAGTAGCCGAGGGCCAGGCCGCCGACCTTGCCGACCTTGGCGGCCTTGGTCACCGAGCCGATGCCGAGCACGATGGTGCAGAAGATGACCGGGCTGATCATCATCTTGATCAGGTTGACGAAGCCCGTCCCGACCGGCTTCAGCTCCACGGCGAACCCCGGTGCGGCCAGGCCGACCACCACGCCCGCGACCACGGCCGCGATCACCGCGAGATAGAGGTAGTGGGTGCGGTCCTTCCGTCTGACCCCCGCCTGCGGTCCTGCTCCGGTGATCGACATCTGCGGCTCCTTCGCCATGCAGTCCTGGCGGCCCCGGGTGGTGGGCCGCTCCGACTATGGGGCCGCGGGGTGACGGGGGTCACGTTTGCGTTCATAGAGTTCACGTGCGCCCGCGCCGGGTTCGCCCCTCCCCGCGGTCCGCAGGCCGCCCGGACCGGGCCCGGCCGTGGTGCACACTGGCAGGCATGTCCCCGCGCACGCTCCCCACGCCGCGCCGTCGGCCGGTGCCCGGCACGCCGCGCCGGCTGGTGCGCAGTCTGGCCGGACAGCTCTTCGTCGTCCAGGTGGTCATCGTCGCCGCCGTGGTGGCGGGCGGCGCCGTGCTGGCCTACCTGTTCACCGCCGACCGGACCGAGGCCGCGGCGCGCAGCCAGGTCACCGCCGTCGCCGAGGCGGTCGCCGACTCGCCGTCCGTCCGGGCCGCCGTCACCGGGCCCGACCCGACCGCCGTCCTCCAGCCGTACGCCGAACAGGTCCGGGCCGACACCGGGGTCTCGTTCATCACGGTGATGGACACCGCCGGGGTGCGCTGGACCCACCCGCTGCCCGAGCAGATCGGCAGGACCTTCCTCGGCCACATCGACTGGGCGCTCGCCGGGGAGACCCGCAGCGAGACGTACACCGGGACGCTCGGCCCGTCCGTCCGGGTGGTGACCCCGGTGTTCGACGAGCGGCACCGGGTGGTGGCGCTGGTCAGTGCGGGGATCACGGTGAAGTCCATCTCCGCGCAGCTGAGCGGGCCGCTGCTCGCCCTGGTCGGGGTGGCGGTGGCCGCGCTGGCGCTCGGCGGGCTCGGCACCTACCTCGCCAACTCCAGGCTGCGCAGGCACACCCACGGCATGGGGCCGGCCGAGCTCAGCCACCTGTACGAGTACCACCAGGCCACCCTGCACTCGGTGCGCGAGGGCCTGGTGCTGCTCGACCGCCGCCACCGGGTGGTGCTCTGCAACGACGCGGCCCGTGAACTCCTCGGGCTGACCGGGGACTTGGAGGGGCGCCCGGTGGACGGGCTGGGGCTGCCGGAGGCGCTGGTGGCGGCCGTGCTCGGGGCGGAGCCGGTCCGGGACGAGGTCCATCTCACCGCCGAGCGCGTCGTGGTGCTCAACACCTCCACCATCGGCACCGGCCTCGGCCGCGTCCTCACCCTCCGCGACCACACCGAACTCCAGTCGCTGAGCGGGGAGCTGGACTCCGTGCGCGGCTTCACCGAGGCGCTCGGTGCGCAGGCGCACGAGGCCGCCAACCGGCTGCACGCCGTCGTCTCGCTGATCGAACTCGGGCGTCACCAGGAGGCGGTGGAGTTCGCCACCGCCGAACTCGCCCTCGCCCAGCAGCTCACCGACCGCGTGGTCGCCGCCGTCGGCGAGCCGGTGCTGGCCGCGCTGCTGCTCGGCAAGGCCGCCCAGGCCGCCGAGCGCGGGGTGGAGTTGACGCTCACCGAGGACAGCCGGATCGACGACGGCGTGCTGCCGCCCGGCCTCTCCGCCCGCGACCTGATCACCGTTCTCGGGAACCTGGTCGACAACGCGGTGGACGCGGCGATCGCCGGCGCCGCCGAGAGCCCCGACCCGCCCGAAGTCACCGTCACCGCCCGGATCGACGCCACGCCCCGCGACGGCGGGCACCTGCTGCTGCGGGTCGCCGACACCGGCGCCGGCATCGACCCGGCCGCCGTGGACGACGTGTTCCGGCGCGGCTGGAGCACCAAGCAGGACGGCCGCGGGCACGGGCTGGGACTGGCCCTCGTCGCCCAGGCCGCCCGGCGCAACGGCGGCACCGTCGAGGTCGGCCGGGACCGCGGCGCGGTGCTCACCGTGCGGCTGCCGCTGGTCCGGGTACCCGGGCGGTTCGAGGCGGTGGCGTCGTGACCCGCCCCCCGTCCCGGCCCGAGATCTCCGTCCTGGTGGTGGAGGACGACCCGGTGGCCGCCGCCGCCCACACGCTCTACGTCCAGCGCGAGCCGGGTTTCCGGGCCGCCGGGACGGTGCACAGTTGCGCGGACGCGCTGCGCTTCCTCGACCGCGCCCGCGCCGCGGGCACCCCCGTCGGCCTCACCCTGCTCGACCTCTACCTCCCGGACGGGCACGGCCTCCAGCTCTGCGGCACGCTGCGCGCGGCCGGCCACACCACGGACGTCATCGCGGTCACCTCCGCCCGCGACCTCGCGATGGTCCGCCAGGCCGTCTCGGCGGGCGTCGTCCAGTACCTGCTCAAGCCTTTCAGTGCCGCCGCCCTGCACGACCGCCTGGAGCGGTACGCCCGCTACCGCGACACCCTCGCCCGCACCGGCGAGGCCACCGGCCAGGACGAGGTGGACCAGGCCCTCTCGCTCCTGCGCACCCCCGAACGCACCGCCCTCCCCAAGGGCTTGAGCGCGCCCACCCTGGACACCGTCGCCACCGTCCTGCGCGACGCCCGCACCGGGCTCTCCGCGGCCGCCGCCGGTGCCGCCGCCGGCGTCTCCCGGATCACCGCCCGCCGGTACCTCGAACACCTCGTCGACAGCGGCCTCGCCGCCCGCGAACCCCAGTACGGCAACGTGGGCCGCCCGGAGCTCTGTTACCGCTGGACGGGCGGCGGGGGCGGGTGAGGGTCAGACGGGGATCAGCATGATCCGCTTGTCGCAGAGCTTCGCCATGTCGTCGACGTCGCTGGTGAGGAGCCGAACGGGCCCCGGCTGCGCCATCGCGGTGGCTGCGACGACGGCGTCGATCGCGTACTTGTGCCCGTGCAGCCCGGCTGCCCTGAGGAGCTCCATGGCCCGGTGGGTCAACTGCCGGGTCACCTCCTCGACGTTGAGCCGGGAGACGACGAAGTCCCAACGGGGCTGCGGCTGCTGCGGATTCATCGCCTCGATCAGCGTGAGCGTGCTGATGACGACCCTGGCGCCGTGAGTCTTGGCGTGGTCGATCCGGGCCATCACGAGGGGATCTTCGGCGACCGCGCGGGAGAGGCCCTCGCTGTCGAGCACCAGCGCTCCCGGCGTCAGCTTGCCAGGGACTCGTTGGTCTCCTGTTCGGCGAGCCACTGAGCGTACCTCCGCTCTGCTTCCTCGGCCTCGCGGGCGGCCTGGGCGCGGGCGGTTTCAGGGATCTCACCGTTGCGGCGGATGTAGTCGTCGACCAGTTCGGCAAGGCGCTCACGCTCTATCGCCTGTCTGACCGCAGCGGTGACGTAAGCGCTGAACGACCCCTTTCCGACCCGGGTGCGGACCTCCTCGGCCACGTCCTCGGGCATCGAAACGCTGTACTTCTTCACCGGGCGCGACGCCGGCGCTGCATCCATCGGTTCGGACATGCGGCCAGGTTACCACCGGCGGTGTCAACTAGGGTTTGACCCGTGTCGCCCGCGCGAGGTAATGGTCGTTCGTGTCCGTATAGCTGTCCAGTCGCCAGCCGGCGGCGGTCAGGAGGGGGCGGAGGTTGGGCTCGGCGCGCAGGTCCTCGGGGGTGAGTTCGCGGCCGTGGCGGGCGGCGAGGGCGGCGCGGCCGACGGGGTGGAAGAGGGCGAGCGCGGCGCCGGGGCGGCAGACGCGGGCGAGTTCGCGCAAGGCGCGGGCCGGGTCGGGGAGGTGGGAGATCAGGCCGGCGGCGAAGACGGCGTCGAGGGTGGCGTCGGGGAGCGGGAGGCGGGCGCAGTCGGCCAGCAGCAGGGTTGCGGTGCCGGGGTGACGGGCGGCCGCCTCGTGCAGCATCTCGGGGGTGACGTCCGCGCCGATGACCCGGCCGGAGGGGCCGGTCGCCGCGCGCAGCAGGGGGAGCGCACGGCCGGTGCCGCAGCCGGCGTCGAGGACGGAGTCGCCCTCCCGCAGGCCGAGTTCGGTGATCGCGGCGGCGTAGCGCGGGCCGTCGTCGGGGAAGCGGGCGTCCCAGCCGGCGGCGCGGGCGCCGAAGAACTCGCGGGTGCGGGCCAGTTCGGCCTCGTAGGGGGAGGCGGGGGTGAAGGGCGACATGGGGGCGAGGGTAGCGCGAGGGCCGTAACCTCCGGCCCGGCCGCTCGTTGGACTGGCGGGACCCGGGTCACCCGCGCGGGTGGTTCTCGCCCCCCGGGGCGCATCCGGCCAGGCCAGGGAAGTAAAGTTAGGCTTACCTAACTTCTCGGGAGTCCGCCTTGACGCTCGCCGCCGTCCCCGCCACCGGGCCCGCCGCCGTCCCCGCCCAGGCCCAGGGCGGCGACGCCATCC
This sequence comes from Kitasatospora sp. NPDC056181, assembly GCF_042266225.1. Taxonomy (NCBI): domain Bacteria; kingdom Bacillati; phylum Actinomycetota; class Actinomycetes; order Kitasatosporales; family Streptomycetaceae; genus Kitasatospora; species Kitasatospora sp. NPDC056181. Next base: position 22,824 of record NZ_JBHJUK010000014.1, on the reverse strand, counting down.
TGCGCCGCCAGCGCGTCCGCGAGTCCGCCGCCCGCACCTACGCCCGCTCGTTCCCGATCGTCCCGGTGCGCGCCCACGGCATGACCGTCGAGGGCGCCGACGGCCGCCGCTACCTCGACTGCCTCTCCGGCGCGGGCACCCTGGCACTCGGCCACAACCACCCGGTCGTCCTGGAGGCGATCCGCCGCACCCTCGACAGCGGCGCCCCGCTGCACCTGCTGGACCTCGCCACCGCCGAGAAGGACGACTTCACCACCGCCCTGTTCGAGAGCCTGCCCCGGGAGTTCGCCGAACAGGCCCGGGTGCACTTCTGCGGGCCCGCCGGGACGGACGCCGTCGAGGCCGCGCTCAAGCTGATGCAGACCGCCACCGGCCGCTCCGGCGCCCTCGCCTTCACCGGCGCCTACCACGGCATGACCGCCGGAGCCCTCGCGCTGACCGGGAACGTCGCCGTCAAGGAGCCGCTGCCGGGCGGTGGCGAGGTCACCCGGCTGCCCTACCCGTACGGCTACCGCTGCCCGTTCGGGGTCGGCGGCGAGGCGGGCGCCGGGCTCGCCGCGACCTACGCCGAGCGGCTGCTGGACGACCCCTCGGGCGGCGTCGTGCGGCCCGCGGCGATGGTCCTGGAGGCCGTGCAGGGCGAGGGGGGCGTCGTCCCCGCCCCCGACGACTGGCTGCGCGCGATGCGCCGGATCACCGCCGAGCGCGGCATCCCGCTGATCGTGGACGAGGTGCAGACCGGTGTCGGCCGCACCGGCGCGATGTGGGCGGTCGAGCACAGCGGGATCGTCCCGGACGCCATGGTGCTCTCCAAGGCGATCGGCGGCAGCCTGCCGCTCGCCGTCGTCGTCTACCGCGCGGAGTACGACGGCTGGCGCCCGGGCGCGCACACCGGTACGTTCCGCGGCAACACCCTCGCCATGGCGGCCGGCGCGGCCACCCTCCGGTACGTCGCCGCGCACGGGCTGGCCGAGCGGGCCGCGCTGGTCGGCGCCCGGATGACCGGGCGGCTGCGCGCACTGGCCGGAGAGCTCCCGGTGATCGGCGACGTCCGCGGACGCGGGCTGATGATCGGCGTCGAACTGGTCGACCCGACGGCCGAACCGGACAGCTGCGGGGCCCGCCCGGCCGCGCCCGCCCTCGCCGTCCGGGTCCGCGAGGCCTGCCTCGCACGCGGGCTGATCGTCGAACTCGGCGGCCGGCACGACGCGGTGCTGCGCCTGCTGCCGCCGCTCACCATCACCGACGAGCAGGCCGACGCCGTCCTCGACCGGCTCGCGGACGCCATCGCCGCTGCCGCCCGGGCCGACGTCCCGGTCGTGCCGGGCACCACGTCGGGCGCGGCGCAGGGCGCGGCCTCGGGCGTGGCGGGGGCCCGGTGAGCGGGCCCGTGGGCGGGCCGGGCCCCGCCGGGGAGCCGGAGGAGTCCGGCCTCCCCGACGACCCGGCCGCGCCGCTCGACGCGCTGGCCGGCGGGACGGCGGGCCCGGCCGCGCTCGGCCCCCTGCTGGCCACCGTGCTGGACGCGCTGGACGCCGGGGCCGCCCGGCGCGGCGGCCCCCTGCCCGCCGGCCACCCGGCCGGGATCGCCGCCCGGGTCGCGGAGGGGCTGGCCGGCGCGCACGGCCCGCAGGCGCTCGCCACCCTCACCGAACTGCTCACCCTCGGCGCCGCCGACCCCGCCGACCCGGCCTGCGCCGCCCATCTGCACTGCCCGCCGCTGGCCGTCGCGGCCGCCGCGGACCTCGCCGTCAGCGCGCTCAACCCCTCCCAGGACTCCTGGGACCAGGCCCCCGCCGCCACCGCGCTGGAGACCGCGCTGCTCGCCGAGCTCGCCGCCCTGGTCGGCTACGACCCGGCCCACGCGGCCGGCGTGCTGACCTCCGGCGGCACCGAGTCCAACCTGATGGGCCTGATGCTGGCCCGCGACCAGAAGCTCGACGGCATCGTGGAGCTGGACGGCCTCCCGGCCGGTGCCACGCCCAGGATCATCGCCTCGCAGGCCGCGCACTTCTCCGTCCAGCGCGCCGCCGCCCTGCTCGGCCTGGGCGAACGCGCCGTCGTCCCCGTCCCCGTCGACCGCGAACTGCGCATGGACCCGGACGGCCTGGCCCGCGCCCTGGCCGAGACCAGCTGGGCCGGGCGGACCCCGATCGCCGTCGTCGCCACCGCGGGCACCACCGACACCGGCGCGATCGACCCGCTGCACACCGCCGCCGACCTCGCCGCCCGCTACGGCGCCTGGCTGCACGTCGACGCCGCCTACGGTGGCGGCGCGCTGCTCTCCGACCGCCTCGCCCCGCTGCTCGACGGCATCGCCCGCGCCGACTCCGTCTCCCTCGACTGGCACAAGCTCGGCTGGCAGCCGGCCGCCGCCGGGGTCTTCCTGGTCCGCCGCGCCGAGACCTACGTGTCGCTCGCCCGCCGCGCCGAGTACCTCAACCCGGCCGACGACGAGCAGGCCGGCTACCCCAGCCTGCTGGGCCGGTCGCTGCGCACCACCCGGCGTGCCGACGCCTTCAAGATCGCCGTCACCCTGCGCACGCTCGGCCGTGCCGGACTCGGCCGGCTGGTCGACGCCTGCCACCAGCTGGCCCTGGACGCCGCCGGAGCCGTCCGTGCCGAGCCCGAACTGGAACTGCACGCGGAACCCGTCCTCACCACCGTGGTGTTCCGCTACCGCCCGCCCGGCGATCAGGACCAGGCCGTGCTCGACGAGGTCAACGCCGAGGTGCGCCGCACGCTGCTCCGCACCGGTCGCGCGGTGGTCGGCCGGACCGAACTCCCCGGCGAGGGCCCGGGCCGGGTCCGCCTGAAGCTGACCCTGCTCAACCCGCACACCACCGCCGCCGAGGTGGGCGAGCTGCTGCACGCGGTCGTCCGCACCGGTCGGGAGATCCGGCCGGAGTAGCGGCGGCCGGAGGACGGCGGCCGGCCCTCCGCGGGCCGGCCTGACGGCGGGCGCCGGCGGGACGGCGCCCTCGCCCGCCGCGCGCCACATTCAGAACCAACGCCTTTTCCGCGGCCGGATGTTGGAGGAACCCACACTGGCGTGACATGCTGTCCGGGGGATATCCGGCCGCCCCGGAAAAGCCTCCGTGGACATACGTTTCCGTGGGAGTACAGGCCGATTCCGGCCGCCCGGAGATCAGATTTCGCCAACCCCCCGGCAGGGCTTGCGGAGATCCCGAAGAGCGGCGGTAACTTCATGTGGTCACCGCCCCACCAAGAGCACACGGCTCTCCGGTGCAGGCCGTCTGACCAGGCGCGCGCCATCCGCACGCGGTGAGCCCACCCTTACAGCCGGGTGAACTCCGCCTATCCGCCGTGCACTTCGGTGAACCCCGGTAAAAACCGCGTGAACCACGTGAGGCCAAATCCTTTGAACAATCCTGCGAAGCGGAGGCAAGGCATGCGCGAAACCCTCCCGGGAGAAAGCACTTTCACCATCGATACGAACACGTACGAGGCACTGCCGTTCTCCGACCGCTGCCGGGACATCTGGCGGCGCGGCGACCACCTGCTGATCGGTGTCAGTCCGGGAAACAGCTACTTCAGCCACCGTCGAATAGCCGAACTCATCGGGTGGGGGCGGGAGTTCTTCGAACGGATCGACATCGTCCACGCCGACCTGCACGTCGGGGCGCAGTACGAGGCCTTCGGCTACGACGCCGAACGGGCCGAGCGCCGGGCCGTCAAGGAGGTCAAGGCCACCGCCCGGCGGATCGCCCGCGGCGCCGAGGAGGCCGGTTCGCCCGACGGCGTCCGGATGCACGCGCTCTCCGAGTTCGCCGGCCACCCCGTGTACCGGCGGCTGCACCGGCAGGCCGTCGACGCGCTCGGCACCGACCGGGAGTTCCGCGAGGCGGCCGAGGGGATGGCGCGGGGCTTCCTGGCCGCCCGGATGGACGAGGGGCTGGCCCCGAACGAGCCGCAACTCGCCGCCGGGCTCCGGTACATCACCGCCGAGCTGCCGTTCTTCCTGGACACCCCGGCACTGCTCGGAGTGCCCTCGTCGGTCAGCTGCTACCACCTCCAACTGCCGCTCACCCCCGTTCTGTTCGGCCGTGACGAAGGCCTGCGTGCGGCGCCCGCCCAGGGGTACGCGGTGGTCCGCCCGGCGGCGCCGTCCGGGCCCGTCGGCATCGGCGCCGCGGCTGCCGTGGAGCCGGCCCGCGCCGCCTGATCCCGTCCCGGGCCCCTTTCCCGCAGCGCGCGGCCCTCCTGCGGCGCTGCCCCCGTCCGCAGTGGCGCTTCCCGCCCCACCGCGGCGCTTCCCTCCCCACGACGCTGCCCGTCCCGCAGTGCTTCTCGCGGCCCTTCCCGTTCCACCACGCCGCCGTCCCGCAGTGTTTCGCGTTCCCCAGCCCTTCCCCATCTCCCTGCCTTCCCCATCCGCAGCGTTCCCCGGACGCCCCTCCCGTACCTGGAGCACACCCGTGACCGACCTGACCTTCCCGCTCTCCCGCAGAGGCGACGTCCTGCCCGAGGAGGCGAGGCGGCTGCGCGAGGAGCAGCCCGTCGCCCGGGTCCGCACCATGACCGGCGACCCCGCGTGGCTGGTCAGCAGCTACGAACTGGCCAAGCAGGTGCTGGAGGACGAGCGGTTCAGCCTCAAGGACACCGCGAACCCGGGCGTCCCGCGCCAGTACGCGCTGACCATCCCGCCCGAGGTGGTCAACAACATGGGCAACGTCAACAGCGCCGGTCTGCGCAACGCCGTCATGAAGACCCTCTCGCCGCGCGCCGACAAGGAGTTGGACGGCTGGCTGCAGGCCGAGGCGCACCGGCTCATCGACACGCTGGTCGACCGGGGCGCCCCCGGCGAGTTGCGCGACGGCTTCACCGACCCCTACTCCGCCGCCCTGCACTGCCGGCTGCTCGGCATCCCCACCGAGGACTGGCGGCGGCTGATGGCCGGCATCGACGTCGCGTTCATCACCAGCCCGGTGCCGTTCGAGGGCGCGGCGTCCAACTGGTACAAGGACCTCGGCTACATGCTCGACCGGCTGGGCGCCGACCCCGAGCCCAAGGACGGCCTCCTCGGCCGGTTCGCCGAACTGCGCCGCTCGCCCGACGTCTCGGACCAGGTCGGTGACGAGCTGCTGGCGACCGTGGCACTGTCGCTGTTCGGCGCGGGCGCCGTCTCCACCTCCTCGTTCCTGCTGCACGCGATCGTCTACCTGGCCCGCCAGCCCGAACTGGCCGAGCGGCTGCGGCGGGAGCCCGCGCTGATCGGCCGCGCGGTGGACGAGCTGCTCCGGGTCAACCTGTCGATCGGCGACGCGCTGCCGCGGATCGCGCTGGCGGACGTGCGGCTCGGCGAGGTGGAGGTGAAGGAGGGCGAGCTGGTCCTCGTCCTGATCGAGGGCGCCAACTACGACCCGGCGGTCTTCCCGGACCCGGAGAAGATCGACTTCGACCGGACGAGCAACCCGCACCTGGCCTTCGGCGGCGGGCGCCACTTCTGCCCGGCCTCGGCGCTCGGCCGCACGCACGCCGAGATCGCGGTCACCGCGCTGGTCGAGCGGCTGCCGGGCCTGCGGCTGGCCCTGCCGGTCGAGCAGCTGGCCTGGCGGCCCGGGTTCATCAAGCGCCTGCCGGAGCGGCTGCCCGTCCTCTGGTGAGGCCGGGCGGCCCGGTGACCGGCCACCGGGGCGGGGCGGCCACCGGGGCGGGACGGGGTGGTCGCCGGGGCCTACCGGCCGATCAGGATGGCGCGGGTGCGCTCCCAGGCCTCCGGGTCGGCGGCGACCAGCAGGCCGTCCTGGCCGCCCGGCGCCTCCGGCCGGTAGCGGCTGCCGTCCAGGCGGGCGGAGACGCCGCCGGCCTCGTTGATCAGCAGCGAGCCGGGGGCGTGGTCCCACGGCAGGGTGCGCCAGTAGAGGATGAAGTCGAGGGCGCCCTCGGCGATGTCCGGGTACTCGATCCCGGCCGCGTGCCGGCCGGGGGAGATCTCGCCGAACGCGGCGGCGTTGGCCTCCAGCGTCCGGCGCCGGTCCGGGCTCAGGAAGCGGCTCTTGACGGAACCGCGCCAGTCGGCGGGGTCGCCGGGCGCGGGCGTCCGGGTGAGGCGGTGGCCGTTGCGCCAGGCGCCGGATCCCAGCTCGGCGGTGTAGGAGGTGGCGGTCTCGGGCTGCCAGATCCACGCGGCGACGGTCTCCCCGGAGCGCACCAGTGAGGCCATCACGGCGTACTCGGGGCGGCCGGCGATGAAGTTGGCCGTGCCGTCCACCGGGTCGACCAGCCAGACGGCCGGCTCGGAGTGCAGTGCGCGGGCGAGTCCGGGGTCCGCGGCGACGGCCTCCTCGCCGACGACCGGGACGGGCAGGAGCTCGCGCAGACGTCGTTCGATGATCACCTCGGCCTCGCGGTCGGCGATGGTGACCACCTCGCCGGGGGCCTTCTCCATCACCTCGCCGGCGGCCAGCGCCCGGAACCGCGGCTCCACCACCTCGGCCGACGCCTCGGCGAGGATCTCCGCCACCCTGTCCATCAGCACGTCCGCGCTCCCTTCGCTGGCTACCACTCTCGCACGCCTGTGCGGTGCTGACCTGCGGCAGCCCCCTCCGACGGGGGAGCGGCGGCCGGCGGCCCGGGGCTGCGACCCTTCTGCTGACAGATTCCGCAATCTGTCGGCAGAAGGGCCACGGCCGCCGCCCGCACGGGGCCGGCGGGGCCGGGTCTCACCCGCCCAGGTAGTGGAACCCCGGACGGGGGTGCATCAGGAAGTCGTGGTGCGAGATGTTCCACCCGTACGCGCCGGCCATCGCGAAGAGCACCCGGTCCGCCGTCCGGAGGCCCTCCGCGGCCGGCGCGGCCCGGGCGAGGACGTCCTTCGGGGTGCAGAGCTGGCCGGCCAGGGTGGCACGGCCGGTGGTGACCGTCGGCCGCGGCCAGGGGTGCGGCCAGGCGTCGACCGGCAGCACGGTGAAGGGCTGGTCGTGGCCCCGGGTGGCCGGGGTGCGCAGGTGGTGGGTGCCGCCGCGGACCACCGCGAAGTCCTCGCCGTGGCTCTGCTTCACGTCCAGCACCTCGGTTGCGTACCAGCCGCAGTAGGCGGTCAGGGCGCGGCCCGGCTCGATCCGTAGGGTCAGCCCGGGGTGCCGGTCGAGCAGCCCGGCCAGGCCCGCGCCGAAGGCCGCCCAGTCGAAGCGCGCCTGCGGGTCGGCGTAGTCGACGGCCATGCCGCCGCCCACGTTGACCTCGTCCAGCCTGAACGCGTGCCGTCGCGCCAGCCGGGCCGCCCAGTCGACGACCTGCTCCGCGACGGCCAGTTGTCCGGCCGCCGTCAGCCCGCTCGCCAGGTGGGCGTGCACGCCGCGCAGCCGCAGCCGCCGGTGGAGCGGGGCGAACGGGCCGAGCGGATCGGTCAGCAGACGGGCGCACGCCTCGGCGCGGTCGGGGTCGAGGCCGAACGGGGTCGGGCGGCCGCCCATGGCGAGCGCCACCGTGTCCAGTGCGCCCGGGCCCACCGGCAGGTTGACCCGGAGCAGCACGTCCACGCGGGCCTGCGGCCGGTCGTCGGCCAGGACGGCGGCGAGCCGGTGCAGCTCCTGCTCGCTCTCGACGTGCCAGCGGTGCACCCCGGCGTCGACGGCGGCCACGATCTCGGCGGGCGTCTTGCCCGGCCCGCCGAAGGCCAGCGGCGCCCCCGGCACGGCCTGCCGGACGTGTGCCAACTCGCCCCCGCTGGAAACCTCGTAGCCGTCGACCGCGTCACGAAGGGCGGCCAGCAGCGGCGCGTCGGGGTTGGCCTTGGCGGCGTAGTAGAGCTCGACGCGTGCGGGCAGCGCGGCCCGCACGGCGGCGGCGTGCGAGCGCAGCGCCGCGAGGTCGTGGACGAAGGCGGGCAGCGCCTCCGGCGCCAGCCCGGCGACGTGCCGGCGGACGGCCTCGGTCATCGACTGCTCCGGGTCATCGGACACTCCCATCGTCGGGCCCTCCAAGTCGTCATGCGCGCGGGGCGGTTGGCAGCCGAAGGCCGGCGCTGCATCCGGCGCACGCGGAGGCGGTGGCCGCCGGTGGAGGCGGGGCGGAGTCACCGCGCGCTCCGGGCCGGCGTCCGCGCGCCCTGCGGCGGCAGGTGCGCGGCCTCCGCGAGGACGGTGCGGGCGAGCGGGGACGGCAGCCGGACGTAGCCGGCCTCGCGGTCGGGGCGGCGCTCCCAGCGGGTCAGCAGGTTGGCCTTGGCGGGCAGCGGCACCCCGGCGAGCAGGGCGCGCAGTCGGGGCGGGCGGCCATGGGCGGCGGCGTACTCCTCCAGGACGCGCCGGACGGCCTCCCAGAGTGCGCCCTCCGCCTGCGGGTGGCGGTCGGCGAGGGCGGCCAGCAGCTCGGCGACGTGGTTGACCAGCAGGCAGTAGACCACCCGGTCCCAGCCGCGTTCGGCGTCGTAGGCCATCGGGCCGGCCACCTCGGGCGGCAGGGCGGCGAGCAGGGCGGCGTTGCGGTCGGGGACGAGCTTGGTCCCCTCCAGGTCGCGGAAGAGCACCTGGGCGGGCCGGCCGGCCGCGTCCACGCCGATCAGCACGTTCTGCAGGTGCGGTTCGAGTACCACGCCGTGGTCGAAGTAGGCCGCGAGCACCGGCGGAACGAGCAGGCGCAGGTAGGCCGTCCACCAGTCCAGCGCCTCCTGCACGCCCGCGTCCGGGCCGAGCAGCGCCGAGACGTGCGCCGAGCTGGTCGGGTGCTCGTCGGCGACGGCGGCGGCCAGCAGCGGCGTGACGCCGGGGTGCAGCGTTTCCGCGAAGCCCTCGCGGACGATCAGGCCGAACCCCTCGTAGAGCGAGCGGTCCGGGCGGCCGTCCGCGCCGGGCAGGGCCAGCGTGCGGAAGGCGGGCTCGCGCAGCATCGCGGCGCCGGGGAACCGCTCGGCGAGGTCGGCGAGTGCGGGGCCGAGCAGGCGGGTCAGGGCTACGGCGCCGGTCAGCTCGTAGGCGGCGTTCTTGCGCAGGCAGTTGGTGATCCGCACATTGAGGCTGAACTTCAGGAACGCGCCCGCGCCGTACAGGGTGCGGACCGAGGCGGTGGCGGTGAACGGTTCGCCACCCGGGCCGAGGTCCAGGACGTCCCCGCTCTCCAGTGCGCCGCGCAACAGCGGGTGTCCGGCGATGAGTTGGTACTGCCAGGGGTGGGCGGGCAGCAGCCGGTGGCCGTCCGGCACCTCGCGCAGTCCGTCCAGCAGGGCGGTCGCCGCCGGGTCCGCGGAGGACTCGGCGACCAGCTCCTCGCGGACGGCCAGGTGGTGCAGCCGGAACGCCGCCCGGGACTCGGGCGCGTACGACCGCCAGTCGCCGCGCTCGGCGGAGCGGGACTTGGGCGCGGGGTGGAACCGGTGGCCGAGGAGCAGGGCCTGCTCGGACTCCAGGTAGCGGTCCGCGCCGGGCGTCGGGCGGTCCTCCAGCCCTGAGCGGACCACCTCGTGACTGGACGTCAGCTGGTCCAGGAACTCCTCGTTGACCGATCCGGTGCGCAGCTCCAGCTCGTCCCGGACGTACCCGGCCAGCACGTGCCAGTCCACCTCGGACCAGCCGTCGGGCCGTTCCTCCTCCACCGGGCCTGTGAAGCGGTGGGCGCCGAGCAGCGAGGTGCGGCGCAGCGCGATCCGGAGCAGGACGCCGCGCCGGGGCAGGCGCAGCAGCAGGCGGCCGTCGGCGACGGCGGTCTGGTGCTCGGGCGCGGAGACCTCGCGCAGCAGGCAGTTGAGCAGGGTGTGGGCCACCGCGTGGTCGGCGGTGGGCAGTTCGTGGGTCATCGGCGACTCCAACGCTTGCGGGACGGGACGGCGAGTGCGGCGGCCGCGACCGCGGCCAGCAGTGCGGCGGCGGTGCCCGCCAGCACGGGGGAGGCGGCGCCGAACCGGCCGTTGGCCAGCGCCGCGACGGCGCCGGCGGCCACGGCGCCGCCCTGCATCAGGGTGAGCGCCCGGGAGAGCTGCGCGCCGTCGAGCGCGGCGGCCAGGTAGCCGTTGGTGGCGGCGAAGGTGCCGCCGAGGAAGCCCTGGAGGACGAGGGCCAGGGTGAACGCGGGCAGGCTGTCGGCGGCCCCGGCGAGCAGGAACGAGACGGTGAGCCCGAGTTGGGCGCGCAGCAGCAGCCGTTTGCGGCCGAACCGGTCGGCGAGCCGCCCCCGGAGCGGGGCTCCGAGCGCGCTGAACACCGTCGGCACGACGTAGAGCGCCCCGGCCCAGCGGCCCTGCGGGTCGCCGAGCGCGGGCAGGGTGTCGGTCAGGAACGGCGGCAGGCCGAGTGCGGCGAAGGAGACGACGAAATAGCAGGCGGCCATCGCGTGCACCTGGCGCCGGCTGATTCTCCGCAGGCCGCTGGTGCCGCTGCCGAAGTGCTGCGCGAGCGTGTCGACGGTCACCGGGCGCCCGGGGAGTCGCCCGGCCGGCCGTTCGCGGGTGGCGTGGACGCCCGTGGCAGCAGGTAGTTGGGGCCGTCGGTGTAGTGCTTGTTGATGTCGGCGGCGCCGGAGCGCTGCTTGGTCAGCAGGGTGCCGGCCGTGACCATCGCCTTGACCGGCAGTCGTTCGGCGTCGAGCAGGGCGGTGCGAAGGGGTTCGCCGGCCGGTCCGATCCGGTCGAGCGACTCGGCCAGCCGCCTGCGCAGCAGGGCCAGCAGGTCGTCGAGGCCGGCGCGGCCGTGGGCGGCGAGGCCGAACGCCAGGGCGCCGGTGCAGAGATGGCCGGTGATGGTGGTGAACAGGTCGGTCAGCGGCCGGTCGTCGTCGCAGAGGATCCGGGCGTCGTCGAACTCCTCCCGTGCCGGGGCGAGTTCGCCCAGTGCCGCGGCGAGCCGGGCGGTGTGGACGCGCGGCCCGTCGTCGTCCTTGTAGAGCAGGCGCAGTCCGCCGTCCTCGTCCAGCACCAGCGAGGTGTTCTGCTGGTGGGACTCCAGCGCGATGCCGTAGCCGAAGAGGGTGGTCTGCCAGTCGAGCAGCAGCTCCAGCAGGGCGTCGAAGAGGGCGACGGGGTCGCCGCCGTGGAAGCGGTCGGCGAGGTGGTCGATCACCAGCCGCCCGCCGGGGGCCGGGGCGAGCAGGGCGGCCAGCGGCACGGTGACGGACCCGTCGAGCCCGCAGGGGTGGCGGCGCAGCAGGACGGCCAGCAGTTCGTGGCCGGCGTGTGCCCAGCTCTGTTCGTCGGCGTGCAGGATCCGGCCGGCGAAGCGCGGTTCGCGCTCCAGCACGGCTTCGATCAGCCGCTGGCCGGCGGCGCCGTCGCGCAGGGTGCCGGGTTTGATGGTGCGGCGGTTGAGCCGGCCCAGGGTGGCGGTGGCGAGCGGGAGTTTGAGGTGGTGCACGGGGTCCTCGGCGACGGCGACGGTCCGCATCGAGAGGGTGGGCAGCACGGTCAGGTACGGCCGGCCGGCGAGGACGGCCCGCCCCTCCAGGCCGCTCGCGCGCAGGGCCCCGGTGAGCGGTTCGCCGATGGTCAGCGGGTGGACCGGCAGGGTGGCCCAGGCGCCGTCGCCGCCCGGCAGGTCGAGGCCGAGCCAGCTCGGGGTGGGCCACCAGCTGGGCAGCGGCCGGTCGCCGTGCGTGCTGAGCCCGTCGGCCGGGACGGCGAGCCAGCGCAGTTCGAAGGCGGGGTGGAACTCGGGTGCGTAGGAGCGCAGTTGCGGTTCGGTGAGGCCGGAGCGGCCGCGTGCGGTGGGGTAGACCGGGTGGTCGAGGTGGGCGGCGAGGGTGTCGTGGCCGAGGGCGGCCGCCGGGCCCGTCCAGTACGCCGGGTCGGCGCCGTACAGGTCGGTGAGCGCGGTGTGTACCTCGTCCCGGACGCGTTCGTGCAGCTCCATGGTGGCGAGCGTCTGCCGGCACTCCTCGGCGAAGGCCGCCCAGCCGGGCCGGTCCGCGGGCTCGGCGCGGCCGGCCAGGGCGGCCAGGGCGGCCACGGCCTGTTCCGCGCCGGTGAGCCCGCTGCCGTCGGCCTCCAGCAGCGGCAGCCTGGCCGCGTACTCGCTCTGGAAGCCGTCGGCGGTGACGGGCAGCGCGATCCCCGCGTCGGCGAGGACGAGCCAGGGGCCGTCCGCGCGTTCCTCGACGGCGCCACGGGTGCGCAGCCCGAGGGCGTCCTCGCGCACCAGGGCGGAGAGGACGCGCAGGGTCAGCGCGTCGGCGGGGGGCACGGGGGCGGCGCTCACGGCGTGATCTCCCAGCGGTTGGCCGCGACGAAGCGGGCGACGGCGGCGTCCACGGCGGCCTGCTCGGGCCCGACGGCCCAGATCACGCCCAGGTAGTCCCGGTTGGTGCGGTAGTGCTCGTGCCGTTCGCCGAGCGGGCGCAGCGGCCGGTAGGCGAGCCGGACGCCGTCGCGTTCCTCGTCGTACGGCCCGGGCGCGGCGGTGAGGGTGCCGGCCCGGTCGGCGCAGACCGCCTCGTTGCGGGCGCGCAGCGGCGTGCCGGCGCACCGCTCGCCGAGGTCGGCGGGGAGTTCGCGGCCGAGGTGGACGGAGAGGATGTGCTCGAAGAGCGGAATGCCGAGGGCCTCGGCGAGCATCAGGTCGCACTGGTCGCCGATGGCGCGGTAGTTGACCTCGATGATCCGGGCCCGGCCGTCCGGCTGGACGACGAACTCGGTGTGGCAGGCGCCGAGACCGATGCCGATCGCGTCGAGCTGGGCGAGGACCTGCGCCACCACCGCGGGCGGGTGGGCGGGGACGAACTCCAGCATCTCCTCGATGAAGTGCGGCGGCGGGGAGAGCCTGGTCCGGAAGCCGCCGAGGACGTGGCGCCGCCGCCCGTCGCCGAGCGTCTCCAGGGTGCACAGCCGGCCGTCCAGGAACTCCTCGACGACCAGGGCGGCCCCGGGCCGGCGGTGCTGGATCTCCCTGCAGCGCCGCTCCAGTTCGGCCGCGTCGGCGACCAGCGAGACGTCCTCGCTGGCGACGCCCTCGCGCGGCTTCACCACGACCGGGAACGGCAGGTCCGACTCCCGCAGTGCGGAGGGGTCCTGGCCGGGAGCGAGCTCGGCCGAGCGGACGGCGTCGGCGCCCGCCGCGGCCAGGTGGCGGCGGAGTTCGCCCTTGTTCTTGGCCCGCAGGGTGGCCTTCCAGTCCTTGGCCGGCAGCCCGAAGTACTCGGCGGCCAGGGCGGTCTGGGTCTGCAGGTGGTCGCTGTTGCTGAAGAGCGCGAAGCCGGCCGATCGCGCAGCGGCCTGCGCCGTCGCGGCCTCGCGCTCCCGGTGCCGGGACACGACTCCGATCACCTCGCGGAAGTCGCGCACCTCGCACTCCACCACCCGGGGGGCGAAGTCCATTCCGGCATAGGCGCGTCGGTGCGGTTCGGCGTGGTCGGTGAGCACGGTGACGTCGAGCCCGAGCCGGGCGGCGGCCGGCAGGAACCCCTGGGTGACCGAGTCGGTGGGGTTGAGGGCGAGCAGGTAGAGCCGCATGTCGGCGCTGGTCCTTACCGTGTGGTGGGGGAGTTCCGAGTGGGTGTGTGCGGGACGGGCCGGGGCGGTTCCGCACGGCTCGCCCCGCCCGGGTGGCCGCTACTTGGGCGCGTCGACGCCGACGGCCTTGGCGATGTCGCCGAGCATGGCGTCGGCGGCCTGGACACCGATGCCGGACATCCAGGTCTCGTCGGCACCGTGGCCGCCGCCGGTGAGGGCGTCGAGCACCGTGGGGAGCGGGACGGCCCGGGAGCCGAGCGCGAGGCTCAGCGCGACGCAGAGCAGGAGAACGTCGACTCCGGCGGCCGGCAGAAGGGGCCGCCGCGCCACGGAGGGCGGGGGCGCCGCCGGGGCCCGGGCGGCCGGCGGATCGGTTGTCAGCACGAGGCGAGATAGTAGGTTAGGTAACCCTAAATTTGTCAAGCCTTGACCTTTCTGTCCCGGCTCGGCCCGGATCGTCCCCGCCTGGGCTTTGTCCGCGTCCGGGTCGACCGCGCCTGGGCGTCGCCCGCGTCCGGAGCGACCGCTCCCGGGTGTCGCCCGCGTGCGAACCGGCGGTCGAGTGCCTATAAGGTGAGCCTCACCTAATTCGAGCTCGGGAGTACCGATGATCTCGGGAACCGCCACACCCATGCCCGCCGCACGCCGGGACGCCTCCCCCCTCCACGCGGACTACCGGCTGCTGCTGGAGCTCTGTCCCGTCCTCCGGCTCGCCCTGCTGGCGGACGGCGAGCCGTCCCCGTCGCGCGCCCAGGGCTGGTACTCCGCCGCCGAGTTGGCCGCCGACCCGGCGGCCCTGGAGGCGGCGCTGGCCGGCGAGGCCGCCCGGATCGCCCCGGTCGCCGCCGAACACGGCACCGCCCCGCGCCCGCACGTCGCCGCCTCCCGGCTGCTGCACCACTACCTCTGGTCGGTGTCCGTCCTGATCGCCGGCCCCTGGTACCTCGCCCGCCGGGTCCCCGTGATCGATGCGGCGGACCTCTGGCTGCACGCCCCCACCGGCGACCTCGCGCTCCGCCCGCGCGCCCACGTGAGCCTCCCCGGCGACGACGAGCTCCGGGCCGAGCTGCGCGCCGCGGTCGTGACGCACGTCGAGCCGCTGCTCGCCGCGTTCGCCGGGCCCACCCGGCGCGGCACCCGGGCGCTCTGGGGCATGGTCACGGACGACCTGGCCTCCGCGATCTGGTACCTCGGCCGGATGCTCGACGAGCGCTCGGGCGGATCGTCGCAGCCCGGCGGTCCCACCGGTCCTGCCGGTCCCACCGGTCCCGCCGGCCCCTCCGGGGTGGCGGAAGCCGTCGCCGCCGCCGAGGCCGTTCTGCCCGGCGGGACCGAACCCCTCGTCGGCGCCGCCGCCTTCCGGACCCTGCGCGGCGCGGACGGCCGCAGCCACCCCACCCGGACCCGCCTCGGGTGCTGCCTCTACTACGCGATCCGCCCGGACTCCGCCTGCATCACCTGCCCCCGGACGCCCGACGACGAGCGCCTGAAGCGACTCTGACGCCTCATCGGGCACCGGCTCGGGCGCCCACCGGTACGCTCGCCGCATGATCGACTCCACTACGCACGTCCGGGTCGCCCGCCCCTCCCGGGACCTCGCCGCCGCCGAACGCTTCTACGTCGAAGGCCTCGGCCTCTCCGTTCTCTGGCGCACCGCCGAGCACGTCCCCGGCGAGCACGACCTCGTCATGGTCGGCATCCCCGGCGGCAGTTGGCACTTCGAGCTCACCCGCGACCCCGAGCGCCCCCTCGACCCGACCCCGACCGTCGACGACCTCTTCGTGCTCTACCTGGGCGCGCCCGTGGACGAGGCCCGGGTCGCCCGCCTGGAGGCCGCCGGCGGCACCCGCGTGGCCGCGCACAACCCGTACTGGGACGAGTTCGGCGTCACCGTCGCCGACCCGGACGGCTACCGCCTGGTGCTCTGCACCCGGAGTTGGACCTCCTGACCACCCGGCCGCGCGGTCGTCCGGCCGGGCCCCCGACGGGACGGCGGGCGGGGCCCCCGGGCCTCGGGGTCGCCCGTGCCTGCCGACCGTCATGGCAGCGTTGTCATTCCCTTGGCAGGATGGCATGTTGGGAGTCATGACTGACGCCACTGACGCTCCTGTCGCCGACCTGTCGTCGTTCGCCACGGAGGACGGCCAACTCGCCTACCTCGACACCGGCGCCGGCCGGCCGCTGGTGCTGCTGCACGGCGGCTTCCTCGACCACCGCATGTGGGACCCCCAACTGGCCGTCCTCGCGGCGGAGTACCGGGTCATCGCGCCGGACGTCCGCGGCCACGGCCGGTCCGCCAACGCCACCCGGCCGTTCCGCCCGTGCGACGACCTCGCCGCCCTGCTGCGCCACCTCGGCACCGGGCCGGTCCCGCTGGTCGGCGTCTCGATGGGGGGCGGGATCGCGGTCGACACCGCCCTCGAACACCCGGACCTGGTCAGCGCCCTGGTGATCAGCGGGGCGGGCACCAGCGAGCCCGACTTCCAGGACCCCTGGGTCCTGGGCGTGTTCGCCGAGTGGGGTCGGGCACTGGCCGCGGGCGACGTCGAGGGATGGGCCGACGCCTTCCTCAAGTTCCTGGCCGGGCCGAACCGTTCGGTGCAGGACGTCGACAGCCGCCTCGTGGAACGGCAGCGCGCGATGGCCCTCGGCACGCTCCTCAAGCACACCCCCGACGAGCCGGACCACCGGGTGCCCGTCACCGACACCTGGGCCCGCGCGGCCGGAATCACCGTTCCGGTGCTCGCGATCAACGGCGCCCTCGACGGCGCGGACCACCTGGCCATGCCCGCCCGCCTCACGGCCTCCGTCGCGGACGGGCGCACGGTCACGGTCGAGGGCGCCGCGCACTACCCCAACATGGAGCAGCCGGAGGAGTTCAACGCGCACCTGGCGTCCTTCCTGCGCGCCCTCGACCGCTAGCGGTTCCGGCCCGTTCGCCGACCGCGCACGGCCCGGGCGGCGAACGGGGCTCCCGGCAGCACGAGGTGACGCAGGCTCAGTCGGAGAGCGTCCGCCCGTAGGCGAGCAGCAGAAGCTCCTGGGCCGGCCGGGCCACCGTGCGGCCGCCGCCGTCACCGGCGTAGGACCAGTCGAGGTCGGTGGCGCGCAGCCCGGCACCGTCCAGCCGGGCGCCGAAGAACCGGAGGCTGCGAGGGGTGACGGCATCCAGGAGGAGGCGCAGGCGGTCGGCGGGTACCCGGCGGTCCAGGCCGAGCGGGACGGTGATGTCCAGGCCGTGGACGACGTCGTGCCCGAGTGCGGCCGTGAACCCGCCGACCGGCGGCGTCCACGGGTGGTCGGCGTTCTCCCGCAGGGCGTCGGCGAGTTCGCGCGGTCCGAGGGCCGCGGCGTCACGCCGGGCGGTGCGGTCCGTCATCCGGTGCAGGTTGCCGCGTGCGCGGGCGAGTTCGAGCGCGGTGCGGGGCAGCGAGTGGCGGAACCCCGTGCTCATGTGTGCGGCCACCTCGCGCACGCGCCAGCCGGCACAGAGCGAAGGGGCGTCCCACTGGGCCTCGCTGAGGCCGTCGAGGAGGTCGGCCAGCTCGCGACGCTCTGCGGCGATGGCGGCCCGGACGGTCGATGCGGTGCTGCTTCCCATGATCGTCAGCCTGCCCGGGGCGGCGTCATAAGTCCAAGAGACAGTTGTTCTGATCACTAGAATCAGTGGTTATGGAGCTTCGCCAGTTGCAGTACCTGGCCGCCGTGGTCGAGGAGGCCAACTTCACCCGGGCCGCAGCGCGCCTGCACCTCGCCCAGCCGGGAGTGAGCGCCCAGATCCTTCAGCTGGAGCGCGAGTTGGGCCATCGGCTGCTCGACCGCTCGGGCCGGACGGTGACCACGACCGAGCTCGGCGAGGCCGTCCTCCCGTACGTCCGGGCGGCCCTCGCGGCGGTCGAGGGAATCCGGCAGACCGCCGACGAGTACGCGGGACTGGTGCGCGGGCAGGTGGCGATCGGGCTGGTGTCGGGGGCGGCGACGGAGGAGTTCGCGGTCGCCGAACTGCTCGCGGGCTTCCACCGCGACCACCCCGGCGTCGAGATTTCGCTGAGCGAGTCCGGCTCCGAGCAGATGCTCGCCGCCCTGCGCCGCGGGGAGCTGGACATCGCGATCGTCGGGGTGGCGCAGCAGGAGCCCCCGCCGGGCATCGCCTTCCAGGTGGTGGTGGACACCCCGTTGGTGGCCGCCACCGCCGTCGGCGACCCCTTCCTCGCCACCGACCCCCTTCCGGTAGCCGCCCTGGCCGACCGCCCCCTGATCAGCCTGCCGCGCGGCACCGGTCTGCGCGCCACCCTCGAACACGCCTGCGCGCGGGCCGGTGTCCGGCCGCACATCGCCTTCGAGGCCTCCTCACCGCCGCTGCTGGCCCAACTCGCCGCCCGGGGGCTGGGCGTGGCCGTCCTTCCGGAGGTCCCCTCCGAGTACGCCGCCGTCCTCGGCCTCGGCACCCGGCGGCTCGCCGACCAGGAGGCCCGTGCCCGCATCGCCCTCGCCTGGCAGGCGGACGGCCCGCAGCGGCCGGCTGCGCGGGAACTGCTGGCCCGGCTGCGGAGCGCGTTCCCGGCGGTGCGGCCAGGCTGACCGCCCGCCGGCGCGGGCCCCGGCGGGCGAGGTCCTGGAGCGCGATGAGGGGTGGTCAGCGCAGCGGCTTGGCCATCAGCAGCTCCCTGCCGGTGCCGTCGGGCAGCAGCTCCCCGGCCTCCTCCGTGGCGACGAACCCGTGGCGACGGTAGAGCGCGGCGGCGGCCTCGTTGCCCGGAACCACCGCGAGCTGCAACACCGCGGCGCCTGTCCGCAGCGCCCACCCCTCGACCGCTGCGACCAGCCGGTCCGCGACCCCGCGCCCCCGCACCTCGGGGCCGACCCAGACGGACCGCAGCTCCGGCACGCCGTCCGCCCCGGGCACGCCCCCGGCCAGGCCCGCCGGCCGGCCGTCCAGCAGGGCGACGACGTGGAACGCGCCGGGCATCGCCAGGCGCTCGCGCCACTGTCGCTCGCCGCCGTGCTCCCAGTCCGCGAGCCGGGCCTTGAAGGCGTACGGCGCCTCGGCGAGGGCGGCGAGCCGGGCGTCCCGCCACAGCGGCCAGTCGTCGGTCGTGAGGACGCGGAGAACCACCATGCGGGCCAGTCTGGCGCAGGGACGCGAGCGCCGGAGCGGAAACCCGGCGCCGGGCGGTGTCAGGTACCCTTCGGCCGGCCCGTGCCTACGGCCTCGCCGCGTCCCATTCCTCCCGGAGCATGCCGAACAGGACCCGGTCGTAGCGGACCCCGCCCACCAGGGCGGCCGACCGGCGGCGGCCCTCCTCCCGGAAACCGAGCCGGACGAAGGCCCGGGCGGCGCGCTCGTTGCCGCTCCAGGTGTCCAGCTCCAGCCGGTGCAGTCCGTACGCGCCGAACAGGTGGTCCACCAGCAGCCGCAGCGCCTCCGACCCGTGCCCCCGGCCCCAGAACTCCCGTTCGCCGATGGTGATCCCGAGCGTGGCGACCCCGAGGTACGGGTCGAGGTCGCGGTAGTCGGTGACGCCGATGACGCGCCCGGTCGCCGACTCCTCGACGGTGAGCACGGCCGCTTCCCGCGGGACCAGTCGCAGCATGGCGTCGAACGCGATCCCGACCGCCTCGGCCGTGACCGGCCCGAAGCACGGGTCCCCGGCGGAGGCCAGGCGGACCACCTCCGGGTCGTTGCGCCACCGGAGATGGTGCTCCGCGTCCTCGGCGCGCAGCGCGCGCAGTCTCACCCGCGTTCCTTCGATCATGATCAGATCATAGGGCGGGAGGTTCGCCGGCCGGCGGCGTGCGAACCTCCCGCCGCAACGCCCGCCGCCCCCGCCCGGCCCCCTGGAGGCCGAGGCACCGGACGGCCGCTCAGTCGTCCAACTCCCGCATGTCGCGCCGGATCGCGATCAGCGCGGAGACCTCCGCCAGCCAGCGCGCGAACAGGTGCTCGCGCGCCACGTCGGCGCCGCTCGCCGCGGCGGCCTGGAGCCAGTCGCGGACCAGCGCGCGACCGGTCAGCCCGATCACCGGCTCGGGCAGCGCGAGGGCGGCCGCGAAACCGCCGGCCCGGACGTGCCGGGCGAGGAAGCCCAGCGGGTACGGGCCGACGCCCGCCGCCTCGGCGCGGTGCACGGCGGCGATGGCGGCCTCGGTGAACAGGGCCTGGCGCGGCCCGCCGTCGAGCAGCAGGCCGCGGGTGATGGCGGCGGGCACGTCGAGGTCAGCCAGGTCGGCGTCCGGCCGGACGGTGGTCATTTCGGCAGCTCCAGGGCGGTCGACTTGTTCAGGGGGTGTTCACCGGGGGTCAGTCCGCCGAGCTGGCTGTTGACGAACTGGTCCTCGGTCACCCAGGAGGTGAAGCCCCAGGGGTTGTAGATCTGGAGCTTGTCGCCGTCCCGGCCGATGATCATCATCTGGTGGCCCTCGTCCTCGTTGCGGACGCTGATCGGGACGGGCAGGCCCTCGTCCACGGACTTCTCGATCCGGGCCAGTGCCGCCCGCCGGTCCGCGTCGCTCTCCAGCTCCACGTGCTCGTAGTCGGCGCCGGTGGCCTTGCCGAGGTCCTTGTCGGCCAGGTAGGTCTGGGCCTTGGGGCCGAGACCACTGTCCTCCTTGGGGTAGGTCTTCTGGCCGTCGGCCTTCTGGCCCGCGATGTACTCGTCCACGTAGGTCTTCTGCAGCCGCTGCTCGAAGTTCTGCGCGGAGTCCGCGCCGGGTTCGTCGGGCGTGCCGCCGGTGGTGAGCTGGTACATCAGCAGCGGGTCCAGCTTGGCCTGGGCGATCACGGTCGACGCGGCCACGCAGTCGTTGACGTTGCGCTGCGAGTAGACGCCGTAGCCGTCGATGTTGACCTGCTGGCCCTGGTAGGTGAGGTCGATGTTGTCCGAGGACTCGCGGTTGATGTCCGTGGTGCTGGTCGCGGGCACCAGGTGCTGGGCGAGCCAGGCCGGGTCGTCGCCGTGCGGGTGGATGCCGGCGTCGAACTTCTGGATGTCGGCCACCGAGTGGCCGGCCGCCAGCGCCTTCCAGAGGTAGGCGGCCTCCTCGGGGGACTTGGCGCCGGACAGCAGGGCGCGGAAGGCCGCCTGGTCGGCTCCGGTCATCACGCCGAGGGTCTGGGTGGCGCGGTCGAGCTGGCCCGGCGTCAGGATGTAGCCGTCGTCCTCGCCCGCGCCCGGGTTCTTCTCGGTGGCCAGCACCACGGCCGCCAGCGGGTCGAGCGAGCCCTCGCCGGCGCGCGAGGCGCGGGCCTTGGAGGTCAGCTGGTTCAGCTTGCTCGCGGTGCTGGTGCCGGAGCTCTCGGCCCGGCGGGCGGCCGCCAGCCGGGCGCCGACGCCGGACAGCGCCGTGGCACGGGCGTCGGCGTCGAAGCCGCCGAGATCGTCCTTGACCCGGTCGCCGGCTTCCTTCAGCTGGCGGCAGCCGTCGGCGTCGGTCCGCTTCGCCCACTCCAGCTCGTTGGCCCAGGCGTCCAGCAGCCTGGCCGCCTCGGCCAGCGTCTCCTTGGAGGTGGTGGTCTCGGCCGACATCGCGTGGATCGCCTGGGTGGCGTGCTCGGCCACCGAACCCGTCCAGACCGCGGGGAGCTGGTTGGTGGCGATGCCCGCGAGGTCCTGCGAGGCCTGGCCGAAGGAGGAGGCCGCCTGCGCGTAGTCCTTCGCCCGCGCCCGTACGGCACCCGGGTCGCCGACCGGCTCCGGCACGGCCAGCGCCTCGTTGATCCCCTGCAGCAGGTGCAGGTTGGCGAACATGAACTCCAGCTGCTCGATGCTGTGCTGGGCGTGTTCCAGATCCTTGACCTTGCTCACCGGCCACCTGCCGGCACCAGCGAGGCGGTGACGGCCTTCTCCGCGTTGCGGTAGTTCTGCGTCGTGGCCGACATCTTCTGCGACAGCTCGTCGAGGGCGCGCTGGGTGACGGTGATCTCCTTCGACCACGCGGTGTCGAAGGCGGCCCAGGCCTGGTCCATGCCGAACTCGCCGAACGCCGTCGACGCGTAGCAGACCGAGCCGGCGTAGGCGGCCTTGGCCGCCGCGATGTCGGTCGCCGTCTTGCCCAGCTGGTCGCCGACGCCGCTCAGGCCGGCCAGGCTGACGCCGTACCCGCCCGCCGCCCCTGCTCCGGGTGCCGTGTTTGTCCCGCCGCTCATGGTTCCCGTTCCCCCGTCCCCGGGACGTCTTCACGTCTGCCGGTACGTCAGTCGGTCCGTCCGTCCGAATGGCTCGATGCCCGCGCCGTGTGGTGTGGCGCGGACATCGGTGGCAGAGCCTAACGTGTGGCAGGGGCGGGGGCGTTACGCCCGCGAGGGCTGCACGGGCTCCTCGTTCCCTTCACGCCGCCGACGCCCGGGCTCCGCTTTCTCCGGGGAATCCGCCCCGGTGCTTGGGGTGTTCTTGGGAATCGGTCCGGCGGCCGGTGCGCCGCCCGGGGCGCCCCCTGACGGGCTGTCCGACGCCGCTTCGCCCCGGCGGCGGTAGCGGCGGTCGGTCGCGGTGAACGCGGCGAGCAGCAGGGCGGCCGCCGCGGCGGCGACGGTGATCCGGAACGGCGCGGTGGGTCCGACGTGGTCGGCCGCCCAGCCGCCGAGGAACGTCCCCGCCGACTGGGCCAGGATGATCGCGCTGACCAGCGCCGCCATCGCCTCGCCCAGCCGGGCGGCGGGCACCGTCCGTTCCACGAGCCCGAACATGGTGATCATCTGCGGGGCGACCGCCACGCCGAGGCACCCGATCGCGGCGGCCAGGGCGGCCACGCCGCCGCCCGAGAACAGCAGCAGGACGGACGCGGCGCAGAGCAGGACGGTCCCCGCCCGCAGGCGCAGCGGCAGCTCCCAGCGGGCGGGCAGGGCGGCGGTGGCGATCCCCGCGAAGGCGCTGGTGAAGCCCATGAACCCGTAGATCAGCCCCGCCGCGCCCGGCTGCCCGAGGGTGTCCGTGGTGGCCGTCACCCCGACCTGCACCGAGCCGAAGCAGGCGCCCAGCAGCGCCATCCCGGCCAGCACCAGGACGTACGGCGCGTTCAGCAGCCGCCCGGGGGCGCGCACCTGCGCGCCGCCGCCGGAGCCCGCGCGGGCGGCGGTCGGGTGCAGGGCGAAGAGGGTGGCGCAGACGCCGGTCAGTGCGGCCGCCGTCAGCAGGCCGGCCGCGGGGGAGACCAGCGTGGCGAGCAGGCCCACCAGCGCGGGGCCGGTGGTGAAGCTGACCTCGTCCACGATGCCGTCGAGCGAGAGCATCGAGGAGGTCAGCCCCGGGTCCCCGTCGGCCAGCCGCACCCACCGGCTGCGCGAGAGCGGGCCCACCAGGGGGACGGAGAGGCCGATCAGTGCGGCCGGTGCGATCTGCCAGGCCGACGGGAGCCCCGCCTGGGAGGCGGCGACCAGGGCGAGGATCGCCACCGCGTTGACGGCCGCCGCGGCGAGCCCGACCGTCCGC
>NZ_JBHJUK010000013.1:54107-105322 GCF_042266225.1 Kitasatospora sp. NPDC056181 | reverse complement strand
GGGGCGGCGGGGCGCGCTCTGGGGGCGTGAACCCCCCCCCCGCCCCCCTCGGCTATACCCCCCCACGGATATTACACGGGGGCCCTACCCCCCCCCCGGCGGGGCCCCACCCGCGGCCCCTTTGCCATGCCCGGAGCGCGTCGGCGTTCCCGTCCGACGGTACGGAATGTTGAACTCCGGATAACGATTTGATGCTTCTGGGGCGGGGGGGATTTACAGTTAATACCTGTGCAATTTTACATATTAAATTAGTGCCCCCCTGGAAGGGGCCCCGCCCGGCCGCTCTCAGGAAAAGGGAAGTGACGACAGTCACACGGACTGTCACTTGTGGTCTAGACCTAGCTCGGGGTAAGGGAGGGGTCGGACAAAACGCGAGAGGCCCGGAACCAAACGGTTCCGGGCCTCTCGACTACGGCGATCCCGACGGGACTTGAACCCGCGACCTCCACCTTGACAGGGTGGCGAGCTAACCAACTGCTCCACGGGACCAGAGTTTTCTGATCCGTTCGCTTTGCTTGCTGCGCTGCGAACAAGACAGATCGTAGCCCATGGTGGGCCCCCAGGTCGAACTGGCTCCTGAGGGCCCCCGCCCAGCTCAGGGACCGGCCCGCGGGCCGGGCGGGGGGAACGGCCGGGAAGCGGCTCAGAGCGTGGCCCTGGCGGCCTCCATCGCCTTGGCGATCCGCTTCTCCGAGACGGGCGTCGGCGTGCCGAGCGACTGCGCGAAGAAGCTGACCCGCAGCTCCTCGATCATCCAGCGGATCGCCCGCACCTCCGGGGAGGGCTCCTGCCCGGCCGGCACGGCCGCCAGCAGCTCCCCGTACTCCTGCTGCACCTGCTGGACCTTCAGCAGCTGCTGGGCGTCCCGCTGCGGGTGGTTGGGCAGTGCCTCCAGCCGGCGGTCCACCGCCAGCAGGTAGCGCTTGAGGTCCGTCAGCCGCTGCCAGCCGGTCTCGGTGACGAAGCCCGGGTGCACCAGCGAGGCCAGGTGCAGCCGGATGTCGTTCACCGCCGTCAGCAGGACCGGGCTGCTCACCGACTTCAGCCGGGTCGACGCCTTGTGGAAGGCGATCAGCGCGGTGGCGGTCTTGAGCGTGGTGTCCGCCGAGAGGTCGTAGAGGTCGGCCCGCACCTTCTCGTGCAGCTTGCCGAAGGCCGCCTCGTCCCAGGCCGGTCCGCCGGACAGGGTCATCAGCCGGTCGGTGGCGCAGGCCACCACGTCCTCGAACATCGCCGGGACCGAGCCGTGCGGGTTGTACGAGAGGGCGAGCTTGGCCTGGTTGCCCAGGCGGCCCTGGATCGACTTGGCGGGCGAGTTGGTGGTCAGCATCAGCAGCCGCCGGGTGCCCTCCCACATCGCCTTGGCCTGGGCCTGCGGGGTGTCGAACAGCTTGATGCCGACGGCGTCCCGCTCGTCCACCAGCGCCGGGTAGGCGCGCAGCGAGTGGCCCCGCGAGCGCTGTTCGAAGGTGCGCTGGAGCACGGGCAGCGAGGCGGGCCAGGCGGTCAGCCCGGACTGCTCGATGCCCTGGCCGGACGCGGCCGAGGAGAGCGTCTCCTTCAGCTTGGGCTTGAGCCGGAGCCGCAGCTCCTCCAGGTCCTTGGACTCGGCGAGCTTCTTGCGGCCGTCCACCACCCGGAAGGTCACCTTGAGGTGGTCCGGCACCCGGTCGTCGTCCCAGGCCTCCGGCGGGACGGTGACCGCCGTCAGCCGCTTGAGGACGTGCTCCAGGGTCGGCAGCAGGGGCTCCTGGCGGTCCTTCACCTGGCGCAGCGCCGCCTTGGCGAAGTCCGGTGCCGGGACGAAGTTGCGCCGGACCGCCTTGGGGAGGGACTTGATCCAGGCGGTGACCAGCTCCTCGCGCAGGCCCGGGATCTGCCAGTCGAAGCCCTCCGCGGTGACCTGGTTGAGCACCGGCAGCGGGATGTGGACGGTCACGCCGTCCGCGTCGCTGCCCGGCTCGAACTGGTAGGTCAGCTGGAAGCGGAGCTTGCCCTGCTGCCAGTGGTCCGGGTAGTCCGCCTCGGTGACGCCGTCCGCGGCGTCGTTGATCAGCATCGACTTCTCGAAGTTGAGCAGGTCCGGCTGGTCGTGCCGGGCCTTCTTCCACCAGGAGTCGAAGTGCCGGGTGGAGACGACGTCGTCCGGCAGGCGGCCGTCGTAGAACTCGAACAGGGTCTGGTCGTCGACCAGGATGTCCCGGCGGCGGGCCCGGTTCTCCAGCTCCTCGACCTCGCTGAGCAGCTTGCGGTTCTCGGCGAAGAACTTGTGGTGGGTCTCCCAGTCGCCCTCGACCAGGGCGTTGCGGATGAACAGCTCGCGGCAGAGTTCCGGGTCGATCCGGCCGTAGTTCACCTTGCGCTGGGCGACGACCGGCATCCCGTAGAGGGTCACCTTCTCGTACGCCAGCACGGCGCCGGCCTTCTTCTCCCAGTGCGGCTCGCTGTAGCTGCGCTTGATCAGGTGGCCGGCCAGCGGCTCCACCCACTCGGGCTCGATCTTGGCGTTGATCCGGGCCCAGAGCCGGGACGTCTCGACCAGCTCGGCGGACATCACCCAGCGCGGCGGCTTCTTGAACAGGCCCGAGCCGGGGAAGACCGCGAACCGCGCACCGCGCGCACCGCCGTACTCGCGCTTCTCCACGTCGAACAGGCCGATGTGGGAGAGCAGGCCGGCCAGCAGCGACTGGTGGATCCGGTCGGAGTCCGGCTCGGCATCGGGATGCGGCTCCTCGATCGTGACGCCGAGCTGCTTGGCGACCGTGCGCAGCTGGGAGTAGATGTCCTGCCACTCCCGTATCCGCAGGTAGTTCAGGAACTCGGCCTTGCACATCCGGCGGAAGGCCGAGGAGGAGAGCTCCTTCTGCTGCTCCCGCACGTAGCGCCACATGGCCAGGTAGGAGAGGAAGTCGGAGGTCTCCGACTGGAAGCGGCGGTGCCGGTCGTCGGCGGCCTGGCGCTTCTCGGTGGGGCGCTCGCGCGGGTCCTGGATGGAGAGCGCGGCGGCGATCACCATGACGTCGCGGACGCAGCCGTTCTTGTCGGCCTCCAGCACCATGCGGGCCATCCGCGGGTCCACCGGGAGCTGGGCCAGCCGGCGGCCGAGCGGGGTGAGGCGCTTGCGGACGTCCTTCTCGTCCGGGTCGAGGGCGCCGAGCTCGTGCAGGAGGCTGACGCCGTCCTTGATGTTGCGGGAGTCCGGCGGGTCCAGGAACGGGAAGGCGGCGATGTCGCCGAGGCCGGCGGCGGTCATCTGGAGGATGACCGAGGCCAGGTTGGTGCGCAGGATCTCGGCGTCGGTGAACTCGGGGCGGGAGAGGAAGTCCTCCTCCGAGTACAGCCGGATGCAGATGCCGTCCGAGGTGCGGCCGCAGCGGCCCTTGCGCTGGTTGGCGCTGGCCTGGCTGATCGCCTCGATCGGGAGCCGCTGCACCTTGGTGCGATGGCTGTAGCGGGAGATGCGGGCGGTGCCCGGGTCGATCACGTACTTGATGCCCGGGACGGTGAGGCTGGTCTCGGCGACGTTGGTGGCCAGGACGATCCGGCGGGAGTTGGAGCGCTGGAAGACCTTGTGCTGCTCGGCCGAGCTCAGCCGGGCGTAGAGCGGGAGGACCTCGGTGAACTTCAGTTTCAGCTTGTTGAGCGCGTCGGCGGTGTCGCGGATCTCGCGCTCGCCGGAGAGGAAGACCAGGATGTCGCCGGGGCCCTCGGCCTGGAGCTCCTCGGCGGCCTCGCAGATCGCCTGGATCTGGTCGCGGTCCCGGTCGGCCTCGGTGGAGTCGTCCTCGGCGTCGGCGTCGTCGACGACCGGGCGGTAGCGCACCTCGACCGGGTACGTGCGGCCGGACACCTCGACGATCGGGGCGTCGTTGAAGTGGCGGGCGAACCGCTCGGGGTCGATGGTCGCCGAGGTGATGACGACCTTGAGGTCCGGGCGGCGGGGCAGCAGCTGCTTGACGTACCCGAGGATGAAGTCGATGTTGAGGCTGCGCTCGTGGGCCTCGTCGATGATCAGGGTGTCGTACTGGCGCAGCTCGCGGTCGGTCTGGATCTCCGCGAGCAGGATGCCGTCCGTCATCAGCTTGACCAGGGTGTCCTGGCCGACCTGGTCGGTGAACCGGACCTTCCAGCCGACCGCCTCGCCGAGCGGGGTGTTCATCTCCTCGGCGACGCGCTCGGCCACCGTGCGGGCGGCGATCCGGCGGGGCTGGGTGTGGCCGACCAGGCCGCGCACCCCGCGGCCCAGCTCCAGGCAGATCTTGGGGATCTGGGTGGTCTTGCCGGAGCCGGTCTCGCCCGCCACGATCACCACCTGGTGGTCGCGGATCGCGGCGAGGATCTCGTCCTTCTTCTGGCTGACCGGCAGCTCGGCCGGATACGTGATCTTCGGGACGGCGGCCCGGCGCTGCTCGACCAGCAGCTCGGCGCGGTCGATGTCACCGGCGATCTCGTCGGCGATCTTCTGGCGTGCGTCGGGCTTGCGGACCCGGCGGGCGCCCTCCAGCCGGCGCCCGATCCGCACCTCGTCGCGCAGTGTCAGCTCGGGGAGACGGGCGGCCAGCTCGCCGATGCTGGGCCCCTGGGCGGGGGCGTCGGCGGACTGGACTGCGGGAGAACTCACGGCGGGCATCCCTCTAGGTTCGCAAGGAGATGCGGCGGCGCGCACCTCGGTTTTCGAGCCCCTCCAGTGTCACAGCCGCCGCGGGGGATGTGCGAACCCCGTCCGGGGCGTCGTTCGGACGGCGGTGAGGGGGCGGTTTCCGGGGTGGTGCGCGGGGTGGGGGAGCGGCCGGTGACGGTCCGCGCGGGGCGGCGGGCAACGGTTCGGGGCGGCGGTGGGCTCTGGGGGGATGAGGAGGTGCTCATGGGAGCCCAGAAGACCGAGCGGGACGACGAGTTCCGCGCGTTCACCGGTGCCGCCTGGCCGCGGCTGCTGCGCACGGCGTACCTGCTGGCGGGGGACCGGTACTCGGCGGAGGACCTGGTCCAGCAGGCCCTGGAGCGGGCCTACGTCGCCTGGGGCAGGGTCCGCCGGACCGGCGATCCGCACGCGTACGTGCGCCGGATCCTGGTCAACGAGCACGCCCGGCGGTTCCGCCGCAGAGTGCCGGAGCACCTGGTCACGGCCGTGCCGGAACAGGCCGGGCCGGACGGGCTCGGCGGGCTGGACGAGCGGGTGGCCCTGCTGGCCGCGCTCGCCACCCTGCCGGCGCGGCAGCGGCAGGCGGTGGTCCTGCGGTACTGGGAGGACCTCAGCGAGGGCCAGACGGCCACGGCGATGGGCTGCTCGGTCGGGACGGTCAAGAGCCAGGCGTCCAAGGGGATCGCCAAGCTCCGGGCCGCCACCTCACTCATCGGGATGACGAGCATCGGAGGAACGGTATGAGCGGGCAGGACGAGAACGTCGTGGCGCGGAGCCTGGCCGGGTTGGCCGAGGGGGTGGAGATCGGGCCGGTGCCGTACGACCGGGTGCTGGCGGGCGGCCGCCGCAGGCGGCTGCGGCGGCGGTCGGCCGCGGTGGGGGCGCTGGCGCTGGCCGTGGTCGCGGTGGCCGGGGGCGGCGTCGTGCTGGGCGCGGGCGGCGGCGGAGCCGGTGCGGCCACGGTGGTGACGGCGGCGGCCGGGTCGGGCGCGTCGGGCGCTGGTGCTGGTGCGGTTCCGTCGGCCCGGCCGACGGCCACGGTCTCGGCGGCGGCCCGGGACCCGTTCACGCCGGTCCGGGTCAAGCTGGCGGAGGGCACGTCCAACGGCAAGGCGTGGACGGCGTGGGCGGCGCTCTGGCCCGCCACCGGCAAGGACCAGGCCTACCAGCAGGCCCGGTTGATCTGGCAGGACCAGCGCACGGCCCGCCCCGACCTGCCCGAGCCCACCGAGGACTTCGTGCAGCAGTACCGGCACGAGGGTCAGGACCTGGTGGACCTCTACGTCACGCTGGACGGCAAGCGGCTCCCGGTCGACGCGACGCACGAGACCCCGGCCCCGGGTGGGGAGCCGCCGAGGGCCACGGACCCCTACGGCAACCTGACGGGCTCCGCCCTCGGCCCGCGGGCCAAGGACGCGCCGGACCCGGCCATCAAGGACGCACCGACCGTGGTGCTGCTCCAGGTGGGCTCGGACGCCGCGAAGCTGGTCGTGACCCTCCCCGACGGCACCACCACCGAACCGGCGCTGGTCACCGTCGGCGACTCGCCCGTCCGCTGGGTCGCCATCCCCCGGGCCGCCGCCTCGGCCGGAGGGAACATCAAGGTCTACGGGGCGGACGGCGCACTGCTGGCCACCAACAGCGACTGGCTGCGCTGACCGTCGTGTGACGGCTCCGGCAGTCACCCGCTCTGTAGGGGTGCCTGCCCTGCCGGGTGACCGCCCTGCCAGGTGCCGGCTCTGCCGGGTGCCGGCTCCGTCGGGCGCCGGTGGTCCGCCGCCCGATTGTCGGTGCCGTGGTGCACAGTGGCCCGGACAGCATTCATGACGGGCCGTCAGCGGCCTGGAGGGGGTGGCCGATGAGCACGACGGCGTTGGCGGGGTTGTCCAGGGGCCGGTTGGGCCGGATGCACGCGGTGCTCTCCGGTCACGTCGATCGGGGTGAGCTGCCCGGCCTCGTCGCGGCGGTCGCCCGCGGCGGGGCGGAGCACGTCGAGGTGCTCGGAAGCCTCACTCTCGGCGGTGCCGAGCCGATGCGGCGGGACTCGCTCTTCCGGATCGCGTCCATGACCAAGCCGGTCACCGCCGTGGCGGCGCTCACCCTGGTCGAGGAGTGCGTCCTGCGCCTCGACGACCCGGTGGACGAACTGCTGCCGGAGCTGGCCGGCCGCCGGGTGCTGCGCCGGCCCGACGCCGAGCTGGACGACACCGAACCGGCCGAGCGCCCGATCACCCTGCGGGACCTGCTCACCTTCCGGCTCGGCCACGGCTTCACGACGCTCCCCGAGTCGGCTCCGGTGGTCCGTGCGCTCGCCGAACGCGGGGTCGACGTCCGCCCGCCGCGGACCGGCTACCCCGCCCCCGACGAGTACCTGCGTCGGCTCGGCGAACTGCCGTTGCTGCACCAGCCGGGCACGGCGTGGCTCTACCACACGGGTTCCGCCGTGCTCGGCGTGCTGCTTGCCCGGGCCTGCGGGAAGCCGCTCGGGGAGGTGCTGCGCGAGCGGGTCCTCGAACCGCTGGGCATGCGGGACACCGGCCTGACCGTCCCGCCCGGCCGGCTCCACCGGCTGCCGGCCGAGTACTTCCGCGACCCCGGCACCGGGCGGCTCGTGCAGTACGACGGGACGACCGACAGCGCGTGGGCCGTGGAGCCGGCGTTCCCCGACGCCGGCGGGGACCTGGTCTCCACCGTGGACGACTACCTGGCCTTCGCCCGGATGCTCCTCGGCGGCGGCAGCCACGGCGGGGTCCGGGTGCTGTCCCGCCCGTTCGTCGAGCTGATGACCACCAACCACCTCACCCCCGCGCAGCTGGCCCGTTCCGGCCCGCTGCTGGGCCGGGAGGACCTCACCGGCTGGGGCTTCGGGGTCTCCGTCGCCACCACCCGGACCGGCCCCGCCGCCCCCGGCCGCTACGGGTGGGACGGCGGCCTCGGCACCACGTGGTTCAACGACCCGGCGGAGCGGCTGACCGGAATCCTGCTCACCCAGCGGATGTTCGAGACCGCCGCCCCGCCGAAGGCCGCCCGCGACTTCGAGACGCTCGCGTATCAGGCGGTCGACGACTGAGGGCTCCTCCCGCCCGGGCGGGTCCGGCGTCCGGGCGTTCCGGTGTTCGGGCGTTCGGGGTGTCCGGCCGCCCGGGCGTTCGGGCCTCGCTCCGGCGGCCCGTTGCGTCACGCCTCCAGGGCCTCCTGGTCGGGGCCGGGCAGCCAGTCACGGGCCGGGTCGTACTCCAGCCAGCGGCTGCGCCGCGCCTCCTCACCGAACGCCCGCAGCAAAGGGTCCAGTTGGGGGTGCCGCTGCTCACCGCCGGAGCCGTCCCCGTCGCGCCAGACCAGCGACCAGGCGTACAGCGGGGTCGGGTCGGCGAGCGGCACGGTCCGCACGCCGGGGCGGCCGGGCGCGGCCGGCGGCTCCGGGAGCGGGCAGTCGGCGGGGAGGAGGGAGAAGCAGGCCGGGTCGGTGCGGACCCGTTCCACGAAGTGCTCCAGGCCCAGGTTGGCCGAACCGGTCCGCCCCGCGATGCCGAACTGGTCGGCGAACCGGGTCAGGAAGTCCAGCCGGTCCACCGCGGCCGGGTAGCGCAGCACGCTGTCCCGCAGGTCGGCCGGCCGGAGCACGTCACGGCCGGCCAGCGGGTGATCGGTGCTCAGCAGCGCGTCCACCGGCTCCAGCCGCACCAGACGGTGCGCCAGTCCCGTGTCCCGGCCGTCCGGCAGCGGGTGCACCCGGCCGAACCCGGCGTCGGACTCGCCCCGCAGCAGGGCCGCCGCCACCGACGGCAGGTCCCGCCCCGGCTCCGGCTCCACCTCCAGCCCGGGGACCCCCTCGACGGCCTGGGCGACCGTCCGCATCGGCGCGTACAGGTGCCCCCAGACGTCGATCCGCAGCGGGCGCCGCGCACAGGCCACCGCCGCCACCGCGTGGTCCCCGTGGACGAGCAGCCGTCGGGCGGGCTCCAGGAACCGCCGCCCCGCCGCGGTCAGGGCGACCCCGCGAGCGTCCCGGTCCAGCAACCGCGCCCCGAGCGCCGCCTCCAGCCGGGCCACCCGCTTGGACAGCGCCTGCTGACTGATCGCCAGGTGCGCGGCGGCGCGCCCGAAGTGCAGCTCCTCGGCCGCCACGGCGAAGGCCCGCACCTGGGCGAGATCGAGATCCATGGCCGCCCAGCGTACGGGCCCGGCCGCGCTCCCGGTCCGCCTCCCCCGCGCCCGTGCGGGCCCGGTCCGCCTCCTCGCGCCCGTGCGGGCCCGGTGTGACGGAGCCCTGCCGGGCGGCCGGGCGCCGCCGGCCCCCCGACGGCGTGACAACGGACGGTTGTCGTCGCACCCGGGCGGTTGTTGGACCGGGTGCGGCGGCCCGCGGTGTGCTGGGGACACCACCTCGGCCGGACCGGCCGGCGAGGGGCCGGAGGAGGGCGAAGGTCATGAGGGCGCTGACGGCGACCGGACGGGCGGACACGGCGGTCGGGTTCGCGGAGGTGGAGCAGCCGCGGCCCGGGCCCGGCGAGGCGCTGGTGAAGGTCGAGGCGTTCTCGGTGAACCGCGGCGAGACCTTCCAGCTGGAGGCGCCCGAGCCGGGCTGGCGCCCCGGCAAGGACATCGCGGGCCTGGTCGTCCAGGCCGCCGCCGACGGCTCCGGCCCGGCCGCCTGCCGCCGGGTGGTCGGCCACCCGCCCGCCGGCGGCTGGGCCGAGTACGTCTGCGTGCCCACCACCTCGCTCGCCGAGCTCCCGGACGACCTGGACAGCGTCCGCGCGGCCGCCCTCCCGCTGGCCGGGCTGACCGCGCTGCGCCTGCTCCGCACCGCCGGCGCGCTGGCCGGCCGTCGGGTGCTGCTCACCGGCGCCTCCGGGGGCGTCGGCCACTACGTCACCGAGCTGGCCGCGGCCGCAGGTGCCGAACTCACCGTGGTCACGGCCTCGCCCGAACGCGGCCGGCGGCTGGCCGAGCTGGGCGCGGCGGAGGTCGTCCACGAGGTCGGCGCGGCGCGCGGCCCGTACGACCTGGTGCTGGAGTCGACGGGCGGTCCGAACCTGCCCCTGGCACTCGCCCGGCTGGCCCGGCGCGGCACGCTGATCTGGTTCGGCCAGGCCTCCCGGACACCCGCGACGCTCGACTTCTTCGGTTTCTTCGCGGGCCCGGAGTCCGCCACGCTGCGGCACTTCCACTACGCCGACTCGGACGTTCCCGACGGGGACGACCTCGCCACCCTGGTCCGTCTGGTCGGGGAGGGCCGGCTGACCCCGGAGATCGGCCGGATCGCACCCTGGGCGGAGACCGCCGCCGTCCTCACCGACCTGCGGGAGCGCCGGATCCGCGGCAAGGCCGTGCTGACCCTGTCCTGACCCCGCCCCGAGGCGCGCTGGGGCGCGTCGAGGCGCGCCGAGTCACCGAGGAACTGACCCACCGTCGAAGAGAGCCACACCTGATGACGAATCCCCCCGACCTCTCCTTCCTCGACCACCCGGACCTGCTGCCGGCCTTCGTCGGGGAGAACCGCCCGCGCGCCACCGGCGCCGGACTGGACCCGCACGAGTACACCCGCGTCACCGCCGCACTGCCGTCCCTGACCGCGTGGCCCGAGGCCTGCCGGGCCGCCGGCCGACGACACCTCGCCACCGCCGACCGCGCCGCCGCGCAGGGCCACCACCGCACGGCCGGCGAGGCGTACCGGACGGCCGCCCGCTGGTTCCACTTCGCCGGGCTGCTCCCGGACCCCGACCGCGAGGCGGCCGCCCTCGCCGCCACCGAGGCGGACCGGGCGATGGGCCGCGCGCTGGCCCACCTCGACCCGTCGGCCGAGCGGGTCGAGGGCGCCTCGTTCGCCGGCTGGCTCCGCCGCCCCGCCGGTGGCGGGCGGTCACCGGTGGTGGTGGTCGTCCCCGGAATGGACTCGGGGAAGGAGGAGTTCCACGCCGTCGCCGAGGCGCTGCTCGCCCGGGGCACGGCCGTGTTCGCCATGGACGGCCCGGGCCAGGGCGTCCTCGCCGCGACCAGCGCCCCCGACCCGGACTACCACCACGTGGTCGGCCGGGTGATCGACGCCCTCACGGCCCGGGACGGCGTGGACGCCGGCCGCGTCGGGGTGATCGGCCTCAGCCTCGGCGGCTACTACGCCGCGGTCACCGCCGCCCACGAGCCACGGGTCCGCGCCACCGCGGTGGTCAGCGGCCCGTACCGGCTGGACTGGGACGCGCTGGTCCCCTTCGTCACCGCGACCCTGACCCAGCGCTGCGGCAGCCCGGAGGCCGCCCGCGCCTTCGCCCGCCGCGTCGACCTCTCCGCCCTGGCCCCGGCCGTCACCGGCCCCCTCCTGGTCGTCGAGGGCGGCGAGGACCGGATCCCCGGCGTCACCAACGCCGAACCCCTGGCCCGCCACGCCCCCCGGGCCGAGCTCCTCCTCGTCCCGCACGGCAACCACCTGCTCGGCAACGCCCTCCCCGACTGGCTCCCGGCCACCGCGGACTGGCTCACCACCCAGCTCGCCGGCGGCCGGTAGGGCTCGGAAGGTACGTCAGGTCCGGGGTGGCGGCTTCTCCCATGGTTGGTGGGACCAGGTCGGTGTTCTCGCCCGGAAGTAGCACCAGCGGGGCGTGCGCGTCGAACCGGCGCCGGACCACCAGCAGGTTCCGCCGACCGCCCGAATGCGCCGTTCGCCGGGTGCTCCGCCTTCCGGACCGCTGCCAGGGTCCTCCGGTCGGACCGCCGATCGTTCGCCGCGCCGTTGGCGTACCGGTTGGCGTACCGGATGGCGCAGGCGACATGCAGAAGGCCCCGGAGAGCGAACTCTCCGGGGCCTTCCTCGTACGGTGGCCAGGGCCGGGGTCGAACCGGCGACCTTCCGCTTTTCAGGCGGACGCTCGTACCAACTGAGCTACCTGGCCGTACTGCACCGTCTCTTGCGAGACGAGCGATCCCGACGGGACTTGAACCCGCGACCTCCACCTTGACAGGGTGGCGAGCTAACCAACTGCTCCACGGGACCTAGTGCGGATTTCTCCACATGAGGTCTTGCGCACTGCACTTTACTACGGTACTGCGTGCCCCCAACGGGATTCGAACCCGTGCTACCGCCTTGAAAGGGCGGCGTCCTGGGCCACTAGACGATGAGGGCTTGCGGCCGTTCCGGCTGTTTCCAGCGTTCCCGGGGACGTCGAGAAGCATATGGGATGTCGGGCCGAACGCCAAAACGGGTTTCGACCGACCGGGCGGGGCCGGTGGGGGCGGGGGTTCAGGACCAACCGAGCTCGTCGAGCTCGTGGTCGTCGAAGCCGAAGTGGTGGGCGACCTCGTGGATCACGGTGGTGCGGACCTCGTCCACCACCTGCTCGCGGGTCTCGCAGTGCCGCAGGGTCGGACCGAGGTAGACGATGATCCGGTCGGGCAGGACGCCGGCGTACCACTCGCCGCGTTCGGTGAGGGGGGTGCCCTCGTAGAGGCCGAGGAGTTCGGGGTCGGCGGGGTCGGGCTCGTCCTCGACGAAGACGGCGACGTTGTCCATCATGGCCGCGAGCTGCGGGGGAATCTGGTCGAGTGCGTCACTGACCAGCGTCTCGAACTCTTCCCGGGTCATCTCCACCGGATCATTGTCGGGTCTGGGGTGACGGCGTGCCAGACGGTCGTGGCCGGTGTTTCATGGGCCTATGGCGACCTCGAACGGCTCAGCAGGCGGCCCGGCGGGCGGTGCCGCGGGCAGCGCGGTGGACGGGCCGCCGCGGGTGGGGCCCGGGGCGGCCGTGCCGCGGCGGCCGCCGGTGCTGCGCGGGCAGGGGCCGGCCGTCGCGGTGGTGGCGCTGGGCGGGGCGGTCGGGGCGTCGGCCCGCTACGGGGCGGCGCTGCTCTGGCCGAACGGGCCTGCGGACTTCCCCTGGACCACGCTGGTGGTGAACGTGGTCGGCTGCGCGGTGATCGGCGTGTTCCTGGTGGCGATCACCGAGGGCCGCCCGGCGCACCCGCTGCTGCGGCCGTTCTTCGGGACCGGCGTGCTGGGCGGGTTCACCACGTTCTCGACGTACGCGGTGGACATCCGGCGGCTGCTGGAGGAGGGCAGGCTGGGCGCCGGGCTGGCCTACCTGGGGCTGACGCTGCTGGCGGCGCTGGCCGCGGTTTGGGCGGCGGCGGGGTTGACGCGGCGTCTGATCCACCGGGGCGCAAGGGAGGGGCGATGACCGGGCTGACCGGGCCCGCGCTGCGGCTCACCGTGCTGGTCGGCGAGAACGACCGCTGGCACCACCGCCCGCTCTACAGCGAGATCGTGCACCGGGCGCGGGCCGCCGGGCTGGCCGGGGCGAGCGTGTTCCGGGGGATCGAGGGCTTCGGCGCCTCGTCGCTGGTGCACACGGCGCGGCTGCTGTCGATGAGCGAGGACCTGCCGGTGGCGGTGGTGATCGTGGACGCCGAGGAGCGGGTGCGGGCCTTCCTGCCGCAGCTGGACGAGCTGGTGGCGGAGGGGCTGGTGGTGCTCGACCCGTGCGAGGTGATCAGGTACGTGGGACGGGGCCGGTCCGACACGGGAACGGGCCCCGGTACGGGCGGGTCCGGCGCGGGCCCCGGGACGGGGGTGGCGGGGTGAACTGGCTGCTGGTGCTGGCCGGGGCGGTGGTCGGCGCGCCGCTGCGGTACCTGACCGACCGGGCGGTGCAGTCCCGGCACGACTCGGTCTTCCCGTGGGGGACCTTCGCCGTGAACGCGTCCGGCTGCCTGGTGCTCGGCCTGCTGACCGGGGCGGTGGCGGCGGGTGCGGCGTCCTCGCAGCTCCAACTGCTGCTCGGGACGGGGTTCTGCGGGGCGCTGACCACGTACTCGACCTTCTCGTACGAGACCCTGCGGCTGGCCGAGAGCGGCGCCGGGCGGTACGCGGTGGCCAACGTGGCGGGCAGCCTGGTGGTGGGGCTGGCGGCGGTGTACGCGGGGGCGGGTCTGGCCTCGGCGCTCTGGGGCTGAGCGGGGCCGGAGAGGCCCCGGGGCGCGGGTCCCCGGGAGGTTCGGGCCCCCGGGAGGTTGGGCCCCTCGGGAGGTTCGGGCCCTCGGGAGGCCGGGGCCCCCGGGGTTGCGCCGGGCGGATGGCACCGGGGGGCTTCCTGCCGGGCTGCCCGTGTCCCGTCACCCCGGGCGCGCGTTGGGCACCGGTAGTGCCGGGCGCGGTGGGCGGCCGGTGGTCGGCCCGGGCGGCCCCGGACGGGGCGGCGGGAGAGGGAGCGCGGTGGCGGCAATGCGTGCGGTGCGTGCGGTGACTTCGGCGCGCGGGGCGGGCGCCCGGGAGGACCGTCCGGCGGTGGTGCGGGCGGTGGCGGTCCGGGAGGCCGAGCCTAGGGCGGTGGCGGTGCGGAACGGCGTGGTGCGGGCGGCGGCGGTGCTGGCGGTGGCCGGACTGGGCCTGACCGGCTGCATGTCGGTGGGGCCGGCGGTGGACGAGAAGCACGGCGCGGTGCCGGTCGGCCAGGCCGGGACGCCGGGCAGGGCCGCGGGCGGCGGATCGGCCGCGCCGAGCGGCGGCGGTCACCAGGGTGGCGTGTCCGGGCGGTCGGAGCACGTCGGGGGCGTGCAGGCGGAGAGCGCGCCGGGAACGGGCCTGACCCCCGCGCCGGGGGCGGCGTCCCCCGGCGCGAACGGTACGACCGACGGCGCGGGCGCGGTTCCCGGCGCCGCATCCGATGAGGTTGCTCCCGGCGCGAACGGTTCGGCCGGGGGCGCGAGCGCCGGCACCGCACCCCAGCCGGGCGCGGGCTCGTCGGGCGGCGGGGCGAGCGCCGGCACCGGCGCCACGGGCGGTGCGAGCGGGTCCGGGGGCACCGCGGGCCCGGGCGGCGGGACCGGTGACGGGCGCTCCGGCGGCTCCACGGCCAGCACCGCGGCGGCGAGTCCGACCGGACGGCCGTCCGCCACTCCCGATCCCGGCCACACCACGCCCGCCGCCACCGTCCCGCCGACCACCGAACCCTCCTCCGGAAGCTCCGGATCTTCGGCCCCGAGCCCCGGCCCGGGCGGGCATTAGCAGTCTGGCCAGCGCATTTGCCTCTGATCCCGAGGGTCGTCTATGGTGGTAGATCGTTCGTTTGATTCATTTGATTGGCGCCCTATTCCCATCTGGCGCCCTTGGCGCGTTCCGGCGATCCGTGGCTGACCGCATAGAGGCGGTTGTGAAACAGAACCCGGACTTTGGCGCGTGCCACTTCCGGAAGGTTTTGCATGTCTCTCGTTGACGACGCCCGCTTCGCCATGCCCGCGAGCGAGTCCGCCGCCGATGTCACCACCCCCGACGCCGAGCTGATCGACGTCACCGCCGACGCCGCCGAGGCCGTCGCCGACTCCTCCGACGCCGAGACCGCCGTCGACGAGGCCCTCGCGGACGAGGAGTCCGCCGAGGACGCCGAGCCCACCATCACCTTCGGCGACCTGGGCCTGCACGACGACGTCGTGCGCGCCCTCGCCAAGCGCGGCGTCACCACCCCGTTCCCGATCCAGGCCGCGACCATCCCGGACGCCCTGGCCGGCAAGGACGTGCTGGGCCGCGGCCGCACCGGCTCCGGCAAGACCCTCAGCTTCGGCCTGCCGCTGCTGACCCGCCTCGCCGACGGCGAGCGCACCAAGCCGAAGCACCCGCGCGGCCTGATCCTCGTCCCGACCCGTGAGCTGGCCATGCAGGTGGCCGACGCCCTGGAGCCGTTCGGCTCGGTGCTCGGCCTCAAGCTCAAGGTCGTCTGCGGCGGCACCTCGATGTCGAACCAGATCTACGCGCTGGAGCGCGGCGTCGACATCCTCGTCGCCACCCCCGGCCGTCTGCGCGACCTGCTGAACCGCGGCAGCGCCAAGCTGGCCGACGTCCGGACCGTCGTGCTCGACGAGGCCGACCAGATGGCCGACATGGGCTTCCTGCCCGAGGTCACCGAGATCCTCGACCAGGTGCCGGCCGGCGGCCAGCGCCTGCTGTTCTCCGCCACCCTGGAGAACGAGATCGACACCCTGGTCAAGCGCTACCTGAAGAGCCCGGTCACCCACGAGGTCGACCCGTCGGCCGGCGCGGTCACCACCATGACCCACCACATCCT
This sequence comes from Kitasatospora sp. NPDC056181, assembly GCF_042266225.1. NCBI lineage: Bacteria > Bacillati > Actinomycetota > Actinomycetes > Kitasatosporales > Streptomycetaceae > Kitasatospora > Kitasatospora sp. NPDC056181. The sequence continues at coordinate 89,626 of NZ_JBHJUK010000013.1, read as the reverse complement.
CGTGGTGAAGCCCAAGGACAAGGCGCCGATCACCAACGCGATCGCCGCCCGCAAGGGCCGCACGATCATCTTCGTCCGCACCCAGATGGGCGCCGACCGCGTCGCCGAGCAGCTCATCGAGGCCGGCGTGAAGGCCGACGCGCTGCACGGCGGCATGACCCAGGGCGCCCGTACCCGCGTCCTCGGCGACTTCAAGGACGGCTACGTCAACGTCGTCGTCGCCACCGACGTGGCCGCCCGCGGCATCCACGTCGACGGCATCGACCTGGTCCTCAACGTGGACCCGGCCGGCGACCACAAGGACTACCTGCACCGCTCCGGCCGCACCGCCCGTGCCGGCCGCTCCGGCGCCGTCGTCACCCTGGTGCTGCCGCACCAGCGCCGCGGCGTGTTCCGCCTGATGGAGGACGCGGGCGTGGACGCCTCGCGTCACATCCTCGACCACGCCTTCGACGCCGAGGTCGCCAAGATCACCGGCGCCCGCTCGCTGATCGAGGTCCAGGCCGAGAGCGCCGCCGGCATCGCCGGTGCCGCCGAGCGCGAGCTCGCCGACATGACCCGCCAGCTGGAGCGCGCGCAGCGCCGCGCCACCGAGCTGCGCGAGGAGGCCGACCGCCTGGCCGCCCGTGCCGCGCGCGAGCGGGCCGAGCTCGGCATCGAGGACGAGGCGCCGGCCGCCGAGGCCGACTCCGCCGAGGCTTCGGAGACCGTCGTCGAGACCGCCGCCCCGGTGGCCGAGGAGCGCACCCCGGCGTACCGCGAGGCGCGCAACGAGCGTCCGGCGTTCGGCCGCGACCGTGACGACCGCGGCGACCGCGGTGGCCGTTCCGGTGGCTTCGGCCGTGACCGTGACGACCGCGGTGGCCGTTCCGGTGGCTTCGGTGACCGTGACAACCGTGGTGGCGGCTTCAACCGCGACCGTGACGACCGCGGCGGCCGCTCCGGCGGCTTCAACCGTGACGACCGCGGTGGCCGTTCCGGTGGCTTCGGTGACCGTGACAACCGTGGTGGCGGCTTCAACCGCGACCGCGACGACCGCGGTGCCCGCTCCGGCGGCTTCAACCGTGACGACCGTGGCGGCCGTTCCGGTGGCTTCGGCGACCGTGACAACCGTGGCGGCGGCTTCAACCGCGACCGTGACGACCGTGGCAGCCGTTCCGGTGGCTTCGGCGACCGTGACAACCGTGGCGGCGGCTTCAACCGCGACCGCGACGACCGCGGCGGCCGCTCCGGCGGCTTCGGCGACCGTCCGGCCCGCTCCTTCGGCGACCGTCCGGCGTTCGGCCGTGACCGCGACGAGCGCGGTGGCTCCAGCCGTCCGTTCTCCCGCCGCGACGACCACCGCTCCGGTGGCCGCCCGCAGGCCTCCGGCGGCTTCAACCGCGACCGTGACGACCGCGGTGCCCGTTCCGGTGGCTTCGGCGACCGTGACAACCGTGGCGGCGGCTTCAACCGCGACGACCGCAAGCCGCGCTGGAAGAACTGACGCCGCAAGCGCGCGAGTAGCGCGTAGGACGTACTGACCACGGGCCCGCTCCACTTCGGTGGGGCGGGCCCGTCGTCGTTCCCGCACGGGCCACCGTCCGGCGCGGGACCCGCCGCGGACCGCCGTCGCGCGACCGGTTGTTCTGGTGGTGAGAATAACCTGTGGCGCGCGGGCGGCCCGGTCCCGTACGGTCACGGACATGAGCAGCAGACTGCATCACGTGGCAGCGGTGAACGAGGAGATCGCCGAGCGGGGGAGCTACCGGGCGTCCGGGGGCGAGCTCGTACAGGTGTCGGAGCGACTGGCGGTGGCCAGGGAGGGGACGGTGTCGTACACGCCGGAGGCGCTGGACGCGCTGGTGGCAGCCGGGGCACCGGGGCCGGGCGCGGGGGCGGTCGAGGTGACGGCCGAGGGCAGCATCGAAGCGGCCCGGCGGCTGGTGGGGGCCGGCGGAGGCCGGGTGGGGGTGCTCAACTTCGCCTCCGCGCGGAACCCGGGCGGGGGCTACCTGCGAGGCGCCCGCGCCCAGGAGGAGGACCTCTGCCGCAGCGCCCTGCTGTACTCCTGCCTGCTGGAGGCGCCGGACTACTACGAGGCGCACCGCGCCTCCAGCGACCTGCGGTACAGCCACCGGGTGATCGTCTCGCCCGACGTGCCGGTGATCCGGGGCGCGCAGGGGGAGCTGCTGGCGAAGCCCTACCCGGTGACGTTCCTGACCTCGCCGGCGCCCAACGCCGGGCAGCTCGAACGTCGTTCGGCCGGTTCGGACGTCCGTGGCGTGCTCGCCGAGCGGGCCGTCCGGGTGCTCGCGGCGGCGGCCCGGCACGAGATACGCACCCTGGTGCTGGGGGCCTGGGGCTGCGGGGTCTTCCGCAACGACCCGGCCCAGGTGGCCGAGGCGTTCGACGGGGCGCTGGCGCAGTACGGCGCGGCCTTCGAGCGGGTGGTGTTCGCGGTCTGGGACCGCACGCCCGTCTCGGCGAACCGGGCCGCCTTCGAGGCCCGGTTCGGCGCGGCCGTCGGCTGACGCGGGGGCAGCCGACGACGGCCGCGCCGAAACCGACGGGGGCGGCGCGGGCTCGCATCGTCGGCTTCCGCGCGCCGTCGGGGTCGGGTGCCGTCGGCCTTCCGCGCTGTCAGGCCTTGCGGCCCGTCAGGGCGGTCGCGACGGTCGAGGCGGCGGCGACCACTGCGGTGACGGCGAAGACGGACGGCCAGGCGCCGATCTTCTTCGCCAGCGGGTGCGAGCCGCCGAACGCCGCCACGTACAGCCCGGTCAGCGCTGCCGCGGTCGCCGTGCCCGACTGGCGCCGCCACTGTGCGGCCGCGCCGGCCCCGGCCACCGCCAGCACCGCGCCGCCCAGCTCGCGCCGGCCCGTCCAGCGGGCCACGCCGTAGCCGCCGACCAGGCCGCCCGCCGCGGTGAGCGCGGCGGGTGCCGCGGCCGGGAGAACGTTCGGGATCCTCGCCATCGTCGACTCCACTCCCCGAGGCTCCTCAGGACGCTTCCGGGCTCCCGGGAGTCCTCGGGCCCCGGAACTCCCGCGGCCCCGGACACCTCGGCGCTCCGCTCGGCTCCCGAGGGCGCTCGGACCGGTACTTCTCGAATCTTCCGGACGTCCCGACCATAGCCCGACCGCCGGCCGGTCCTGCGGTCCGGCTACCCGAACGCCTCCCGGTCTAGCTGAACGCCTCCCCGGTCTAGCCGAACGCCTCCTCGAAGGGGTGGGCCGCGGCGGCCCGGGCGAGCCGCTCGGCCGCCTCGGCCGGGGGCAGCACCCGCTCCAGCCGGAGGCCGCCCGGGACCTGCTGGATGAACCGGCCAGCCGCCCAGCTCCGCTCGTACGGCTGCGGGTCCAGCACCAGGGTGCGGACGCCGTCCACCACCGGGATGTCGCTGGGCGTGCCCTCGTTCCAGATCCACGACCCGTCCGGCGCGACCAGGTTGAACGCGCCCAGCGCGGTGACCCGGCGGCCGTCCACCTCCTCGGTCCGGCTGAGCGCGACCACCTCCGGGTCCGGCCGGACGCCGGGCAGGTGGCCACCGCCGATCAGCAGGTCGGCGAGGAGCGTGTGCAGCTGGAAGTTGTCGGTCAGGCCGTCCATCCGGACCAGGTAACCGGTCCCGGTCGGCCGGTCCAGCACCAGCAACGGCTCGTCGTCCAGCGTCCTCATCAGGTAGAGCAGGCCCTTGAGGTCGTGCTGCTCCTCGCCGTAGCGCTCGATCAGCTCGGCCAGCACCTCCGTCACGCCGGAGGACCACGCGGAGGTGCGGACGGCGGCGTGGGTGTACACCGCGAACGAGGCCATCTGCCACAGGTGCAGCGTCCACCAGCCGATCACCGCCTGGTGGGCGGGCCACGCGTCCGGGTCGTCAGGGTCGGCGATCCGGGCGTGCGCCTGCCCCGGGGAGTCCGCGTCCGGGTCGGGCAGGTCGCCGCCGCCCGTCTCCTTCCACCGCTCGATCAGCAGCAGCGCGCCGCTCAGCGCCCCGCGCAGGCCGGACAGCACCTGGCCGGCGCAGGCCACCGGATCGGCGCCGCGCTCCACGCAGGCGCCCACCATCATCGCCAGGTGGGCCCGTTCGAACGGCGGGGCGTACGGCAGCACGGCGGCCAGGCGCGGGCCGACCGCCGCCGACTCGCGCTCCCCGGCCGGTCCGAGCAGCCCGCCCACCAGACGGAGGGCGGCGTCGAAGCGCTCGGGGTCGACGGCGTCGGCCGCCGCCTCAAGTTCGGCGATCGCGTGTTCGAGGGTCGGCTGCTGACGGTCTGACGGGTCGGCGGACCCGCCGTGCGGGGGAATTCGGTCGGACACCATTCGCCGCAGCATAGGCGCCCGCCCTGACGGGGCGTCCGGCCGGGGCGCGGATGGAGTGCGGGTGGGGCACGGCCGGGGTGCGGGTGGGGCACGGGTGAGATGCGGCGGTGTGCCAAGAGTGGGGTGGACGGGTGTGGTGAACAACGGCGGTCCGATAGTCGGAAAACGCGCGCACGGGCCGGGCGGTGTACCGCATACTCGCGCGGGTGACCGTCACTCGTGCCCTGTCGGCCCCCTCCGTGGCCTCGGAGGAACCCGCTCTGCGGGCGTCCCCGCTCGAACTCTTCCTCGACCTCGTCTTCGTCTTCACCGTCACCCAGCTCACCGGAAGCCTGGTCCACCACCTCGACCTGGGGGGACTCGCACAGGTCGTGGTGATGCTGGCGGTGATCTGGTGGATGTACGACGCGTTCATCTGGCTGACCAACGCGATGCCGCCCAGCAACCACGGCCGCCGGGGCCTGCTGCTGCTCGCGATGGCCGGCTTCCTGGTGATCTCGCTCTCCGTCCCGCACGCCTTCGAGGGCAGCGGCGTCGCCTTCGGCTGGGCGTACCTGCTGGTGGTCGCCGTGCACACCGGCATGTTCGCCGCCTCTGGGGTGGCGCTCGGACCGGTCCTGCGGATGGGCGGGCTCAACCTGGTCAACACCGCGCTGGTGGTGGCCGGCGGCTACCTCACCGGCACCCCCCAACTCGCCCTCTGGGCCGCCGCCTTCGCCCTGCAGTTCGCGATTCCCAGGCTGGTCGACCTGCCGCAGTTCCAGCTCCGCGCCGACCACTTCGTCGAACGCCACGGGCTGATCGTGATCATCGCGTTCGGCGAGTCGGTGATCGCCATCGGCGTCGGCGCCGGCACCGCCGACCTCACCCCCGCGCTGACCGCCGTCGCGGTGCTCAGCCTCACCGTCTGCGTGGGCCTCTGGTGGGCGTACTTCGGCCGCGACGACGACACCCGCGCCGAGCACCACATGGCCGCGCTCCCGTCGTACCGCCGCAACCAGCTCGCGGTCTCCGTCTACAACCTCGGCCACTACGGGCTGCTGCTCGGCGTCCTGCTCTTCGCCGCCGGCGTGAAGTCCGCCGTCGCCCACCCCGACGCCCCGATCACCATGGCCCAGGCCGCCGCACTGGCGGGCGGCGTCGCGCTCTTCCTCGCCGTCAACACCGCCGTCCGCCGCACCTTCGCGCTCAGCCCCAACCTGCCCCGGCTCGCCGCGGCCGCCCTGCTGGTCGCGGTGGTCCCGCTGGGCACCGGCGTTTCGGCGCTGGCCGAGGTGGCCGCGACGGCGGGCGTCCTCGCGGCGGCCTTCGGGTACGAGGCATGGCGGCGCCCGGTGGCAGACTCGACCCGTGACTGACCACGTGATCACGGACGGCAGCTACCGGGTACGCAACGTCGGCAGCGGCCTGCTGCTGGAGGTCGCCGACGGGAGCCGCCGCAGCGGCGCCAAGGTCCGGCTGGGCGCGGACGACGGCTCGGACGCCCAGCTCTGGCACCTCACCGCCGTCCACCCCGGCGGCGCCCTCTACCACTTCGAGAACGCCGGCAGCGGCAAGCGCCTGGACGTCACCGGCGCCTCCACGGACGACGGCGTGCCCGTCCAGCAGTGGTCCGCCAACGCCTTCGGCGCCCAGGAGTGGCTCCTCGAACACCACCTGGACGCCCCCGGCACCTACACCCTCACCAGCTTCATCAGCGGCAAGCCCCTCACCGCCGCCCCCACCCCCGGCGCCCCCGTCGAACAGCGCGAGGACATCGACTCCCCGACCCAGTGGTGGCACCTGGAACGACAGGAGTAACGGCCGGGCCGGGGGACGGGTCAGGCGGAGAGGTTGGTGCGGAGGGCGGTGAGGTCGGCCTCGGTGGTGCCGTGGGAGCGGAGGTAGGCGGGGACGGAGCCGTGGTGGGTGCGGATCCAGGCGAGGGAGGAGGCGAGGAGCGGCGCGGAGACGGGGCGGGAGACGCGCTCGGTGCCGGTCTCGTCGAGGTAGGGGGTGGGGCCGTCGAGGAGGCCGAGGCCGGCGTTGGAGAGCAGGAAGTCGGCGGTGATGTCGGCGTCGGAGGCGCCCAGGAGGGACTGCACGACGGCGATGGTCAGGCCGGTGCGGTCCTTGCCGACGGCGCAGTGGACGACGGCCGGGACGCCGCCCGGGGTGCCGAGCCTGCGGATGGCGGCGACCAGGGACGGGCCGGCGGTCTCGGCCATGAAGGGGTAGAGCGTCTCCTGGTCCTCGGGCCAGGGGCGGTCGGTGTCCTCGCGGTTGGCCGGGAGGGTGGGGAGGTTCAGCGTCTCGTGGTCGAGGCCGTGGCGCAGGTCCGGCCAGACCTCCAGCTCGACGGGGCTGCGCAGGTCGATCACCGTGCGCAGGCCGAGCGCCTTGAGGCGCTGGGCGCCCTCCGGGGCGAGGTTGTGGAAGGACCCGGAGCGGTAGAGCACGCCCTTGCGCAGGGCGCCGACACCGCCGGCGTCACGGAAGTTGCGCACACCGGGGATGTCGAGGAAGGCGGACGGCAGGTCGGGTTCACGGTCCGGCAGGTCGTCGGTCATGGGTTCCACCGTACGGACAAACGGCCTGCCGGGGGAAGGAAGGGAAAAGGTAGGGGGAGGGAAGGGAGGGGGACGGGACGGGGACCGGAGGGGGAAGCAGAAGGGGCGGGCAGGCAGAGGGGGCGGGGGCAGGCAGGCGGAGCGGGAGGCGGGACCGGACGGCGGGAGGGGGTCAGCGGCCGCCGGCGATGTCGAGGAAGGCGCCCGTCATGTAGGAGGAGGCCGGGGAGAGGAGGAAGAGGATCGACTCGGCGACCTCCTCCGGCCGGCCGCCGCGGCGCATCGGCAGGTCGGGGGCGACCCGGTCGACCCGGCCGGGCTCGCCGCCGAGGGCGTGGATGCCGGTGTGGATCAGGCCGGGGCGGACGGCGTTGACCCGGATCCCCTCGGCGGCGACCTCCAGGGCCAGCCCGCGGGTCATCGAGTCGACGGCGCCCTTGGCGGCCGCGTAGTCGACGTACTCGTTCGGCGAGCCGAGCCGGGAGGCGGCGGAGGAGACGTTGACGATGGCCCCGCCCGCCCCGCCGTACCGGGTGGACATCCGCCGGACGGCCTGGGCGGCGCAGAGGAAGGCGGAGGTGATGTTGGAGGCCCAGATCCGGTTCAGCCGGTCCTCGTCGATCTCCTCCAGCCGGCACTGCCGCTCCAGGGTGCCCGCGTTGTTCACCAGGGCGGTGAGCGGGCCGAGTTCGGCGTCCACGGTGGCGAACAGCCGCTCCACCTCGGCGGTGCGGGTGACGTCCGCCCGGACGGCGACGGCCGTGCCGCCGGCGTCCCGGATCGCCGCGACCACGGCGGCCGCCGCGGTCTCGTCGGCACGGTAGTTGACGCAGACGCGGTAGCCGCGCCGCCCGGCCAGCAGGGCGGTGGCGGCGCCGATGCCGCGCCCCCCGCCGGTGACGAGGACGACTTCGGGGCGGGCGGTGGCGGCCGGGTCGGTCATGGTCCGAACGGTACCCGCGGGCCTGGCGGGTACGCCTCCGGAGGCCGCCGCGCACAGCGAGCCCCGGCGGACGGCCGGAGCCCGTCCGGAGCCCGCCCACCGGGCGTCCGGCCGGAATTCGTTCGCCCGGCGCGGCCCCGCAGGGCAGACTCCTCTGACCGCACCGAGATCCGGCCGCAGGGAGGCCCGCCCATGACCACCGCACCCGGCACCGTCCTGCTCTCGGGCGTCGTCGGCTCGACCGCGTACGGCTTCGCCCACGCCGGCTCCGACATCGACCGGCTCGGTCTCTTCGCCGCCCCGACCGAGGAGTTCCACGGGCTGCACCGCCCGGCCGAGTCGCACGTCAGCACCGACCCCGACGTGACGCTGCACGAGGCCGCCAAGTGGTGCTGGCTCGCGCTCGGCTGCAACCCGACCGCCTCCGAACTCGCCTGGCTGCCGGACGACCTGTACGAGACGCGCAGCCCGCTGGGGGAGGAGCTGATCGCGATCCGGACGTCCTTCCTGAGCGCGAAGGCCGTCCGCAACTCCTATCTCGGCTACGCGGACCAGCAGTTCCGCAAGCTGCTCACCCGCGACACCACCGACCCGGCAGCACGCCGCCGGGCCGCCAAGCACGCCCGCCACCTGGTCCGCCTGGTCGAGCAGGGCGTCCGGCTCCACGAGACCGGCGAGAACGTCGTCCGCATCCCCGATCCCGAACGCGTCCGCCGGCTCGGCGAACGCATCGCCGACCGCCCCGCCACCGCCGAACCCCTGCTCGCGGAAGCCGTCGAGCGCTTCTCCCGCCCGGGTGTCCTCCCCGCCGCCCCCGACCCGCGCCCCGCCGAGGCCTGGCTCCGCCGGGTCCGCGCGGCGCACTACCGCCCGCCCGCCGAACGGGCCTCCTGAGACCCGGCGCGCCCCTGCAATCCACTGGCGGAGCTCTGGGTCACACCGGGTAGGATCGCGGTGGCCGGTTCCGCACGGGCGGGCCACGGGCCGCTAGCTCAATTGGCAGAGCTGCGGACTTTTAATCCGTAGGTTCAGGGTTCGAGCCCCTGGCGGCCCACCTGGAATGTGGCGGTCACACCGCCTCTGACCTGCAACGCAGCACCCCGGCTAATTCGAGTAGCTGGGGTGCTGCTGCGTTTGCGGGCCGTCTGCGTGAGCGGTGCGTGAGCGGACGGCAGATCAGTGCTTGGTCAGGTGGCGGACTGGGCGTCCTTCGGCGACCTCGCCCGGGGGACGAGCGCGGCGGCGGCCTCGGCCTGGGCGAAGGCCAGCTCGGGCAGGACGCTGGCGTCGATGTCCGCCGTGATGGTGATGGAGGAGTGGCCAAGCAACTCCTGGACCACCTTGAGATCGGCGCCGGCCGCGAGGAGAAGCGTCGCCGCGACGTGGCGGAGGTCGTGCAGGCGGATCGGCGGAAGGCCGGAGAGGGCCACGAGCCGCTCGAACATGTCGGTGACCTTGCCCGGGTGCAGCCAGCCGCCGTCCTCGTCGGTGAATACCCGGCCGGTGTCCTGCCAGGCCGATCCCCACTGTTCACGCTCCGCCTGCTGGCGGTCGCGGTGGGCACTGAGGGCGAGGACGGTCTGCTCGTCGAGCGGTACGACCCGGAAGCCCGCGTCCGACTTCGGCATGGACTCCTCGACGTCCCAACCGTCCTGAACGAGCTGGGTGGTGACGGTGAGGGAGGAGGCAACAAGGTTGGTCTCCGACCAGCCGAGGCCGCAGGCTTCGCCGCGGCGAGGACCACGGAAGGCCATGAGATGCCACATCGCGTACAGGCGGTGGTCCGCCACGAAGTCGAGGAACTCGCCGGTCTGAGCAGGTGTCCACACCATGACGGGCGACGGCTTGCCGCCGGTCTCGCGCCACTCGGCGACGCGCTCCGGCGTCCAGAGGAGGGCCTTGGGCTTACTCGCTGGGTCGATCTTCACGTGGGAGGCCGGGTTGAAGGTAATGAGACCATCGGCGATCGCGTCGTTGAGCGAGACACGAAGGGTGCGTCGGATGTGCTGGCGCATGGTCGGCCCGGTGACGCGCCTGAACGGCGGCAGCTCGTCGATGGTGGCCTTCAGCGCCGCTCGGCGGGCGCGATTCTCCTCGCCCTTCCAGGAGGACGTCCGGAGTTCGTCCGTTGCCGCGCGCCGAAGGGCGTTCGCCTCCAGGATCTCCTCGTTGGTCTCACAGATGCCGTTGAACATCTCGGCCAGGTGGCTCACCCGGATTCGGTCGAGGCGGAGGTGCCCGATGCGCGGCTTGAGGTGAAGGCGGATGTCGACCTCGTACCGACTGACGGTGGACTTCCGGGCGCGCTTGTTCTCCAGCCAACTGTCCAGCCACTCACCGACGGTGATCCGGCCCGCCAGGTCGACGCCGCTCCTCAGCCGTCGGCGGGTCTCCTCGATGTCGGGCAGGGCCGACTTGCCGTCGGCGACCTTCTCCAGCAGCCCAGCGATGAGTGCGAGGTCCTCCGGCTCGTCCTTGGCGAGCGCGAGCAGGGAGCGGACGTGGTCGAGGTCGGCCTGTGCCTCCTTGTGGGTCTCGTACCCGGCGCGATTGAAGGCGCGGCGAGTGCCGTCGGCCCGGTTGGGCAGCTCCTGGCGTATGGAGTAGGAGCCGTGCTTGCGGCTGCCGAGCTTCGGGCAGGCCTTGCCGAGGGGCTTGCCGGTTTCGGTGTCGCGGCAGTAACAGCGGTGGTACGTGGAGCCCTTCAAAGCGGTCCTTCCTGGGTGCTGCTGATGGAACCGAGTTCCTCATCGAGGAACGCGAGGTGTTTCGGTAGTGGGGGTAGAGCGACCTCCCACTCACGCATTTCGGCGCGGAGCGGGAGAAGATCCGACCGGACGGCTTCAACCAGCTGCGCGAACTTCTCGTCGGATCCGGGCGGCCACGCTTCCCGACCGGGCAGGAATTGCAGCTGCCAGGCGTCACGGTGCGTTGCGCGAATCCTTCTCTCCCGAGAGGAGTGATGCCGGAGGAGCTGTAGGTCTTCGTGGAGGGCGATCGATCCATCGCCGGTGAACCAGGCGAACGCCTCGGCGCGGGATGCGCTCTCGAAGGGGAGGTAAGCGACGTTGCTGGTCCCGGCGAGTGGAAAGACCAGGGCGGCCGGCGGTGTGTCGAGGGCCTGCGCGAGGACGAGGACCTCGGGAACGGTGAGGGTCAGCCGCCGCCCGGACTCCCAGTTGGCGATGACGTTGCGCGGGATCGGGTGCCCGAGCTCCTCGCAGGCGTCTGCGAGGTCCCGTGCGGTCATGCCCAGCTCCTTTCTGAGTTTCTGGACCTCGGCGATTACTGCCTTGGTGATCTGGGTTGCCCACGGTTCCACGTCGTCGTGTGTCATATCGACACTTTAGGTTCGTGCACTCTGTTACTGGGTTCGGGGACGCGCCGAACCCCCCTCTTTCTGCTGCCTAATTTGGAGATACCTATGCGAACTGAGATGACGTCGATCGCCCTGACGGGAATGGGTCGGGCTGAGCTACTGGCCCTGCCGGCTGCCATCGACCTGGACACGGCCAACCGGGCCATCGGGCTGGGCCGCAGCAAGGGCTACGAGCTCGGGCGCCGTGACGCCTACCCGTGCCGGGTGCTCCGGCTGGGCAAGAAGTACCGCGTCATCACGGCGGACCTCCTGCGCCTGCTCGGAATCGAGGAGCCAGATGCAGAAGGCGTGGCGGCTGTTGCAGCTTGACGTCGAGAGAGCCCGGTCCACAAGCCTGTCTGCCATCGGCGTACTCGCCCGGATGGAGTGGATCTTCCGGTCCTCTGGACATACCTTCGTGGTCCCCCAGCGAGCCGAATGCCGGGGACCACTGAACAGCAACCATCCAAGAGCATCTGCAAGTTGAGGCAGGCATCGACGAGGACCCGCTCGTCCCCAGCCATGCGAAAGGCCCCCGTGCTGCGAACACCGAGGGCCCACGAAGCCACCCCAGATCAGTCAAAACCTTCGAACCGGCGGCGCCCGACTACCCCGTCACGCGCCCCAGCGAGGAGCTTCACCATGGACTCTACTTCTCCGCAGCCCATACCGGGAGGCCCGAGGCAGGGCTGGCCCGCGACCGCGATCCCCGGTCAGCCCGGTCAGTACCACCCGGCAATCGGTCAGAACGCCGAACTGACCGACGATGCTGACCGGGGGCCGGCCGAAATGACCGGGCTGACCGATGTGACCACCGACCAGCCGGTCAGTGTCCCGGTCACTCTTGATGGACTGACCGGCGACACCGACGGCCCGGTCATTCTGGCTTGGCCACTGGTCACGCGGAGTGCTACCGACCGTAGCCTGACTGCCCACCCGAATCGCACCGGACTCTGCTACGCGCCAGTGGAGTGAAGGACCCGTGATCCGCTCCCGGAGGGGGCGGCCACAGCTTCGTGTGCACCAGGGAACGTGTAGGACAGGCCGGGAGCCGGCACGGCAGGCCGGACAATCTCGAAAAAAGGCCTGCTTGTGGCCTACTTGAATGGTTACATGGTTACCTGGAATGCAGACCGGGGCCAGGTCCGTTGTTCGGCAGCAGCCAGAGAGCCTTCGTGGATGCTGCCCTGTCCGCCTCGGCAGCGTTCGGGGCGTGAGCAGGCGTTCTCGCCCCGATCGAAGGTGACATGCGAGCCTTCGGGGAAGTAGAGCGAGAGCGATGGCATCAGTAGAACAGCAAGTGAAGAGCGCCGACAGCGTGATCTGCCAGAACCTCGCCAATCCAGTAGGCGACCGGGGCTTCCTCTCGCAGAACGTGCTGGGGCAGCTCCGGAATCTCGTCGAGGGACTTGCCGTCTGGGCACACGTCAAGGATCACTCGACTGAGTTTCACTACAATCAGGTCGGGCCGGCCTTGGATGCTGTCAGGGGGATCGCCAAGTTCAGACTGTTGAGCAGATTCCACGGCTTGCTACAGGCCAGCGTCTCGCACTACACGCTGGATCGCGATCCGTCTGAGCGATTGATGCTGAAGTACTACGAGTATCTTCTCCGTACACGTGACCTGGCACAGGATCTCCTCGGAATCAAAATCCTGCACAATCTCGAACGGTTTCCGGTCGATCTCGATCCCTCGTTGCGCGATTACTACGAGAAGATTGCCGCCCGCATCGAGCGGCCCCAAGCGGCGGTGCGCTCAAATGCACGTCGCGAGCGATATTACATTCACAGCTCGCGCCCCTTCTTCGTGTCCGGTCGCATCTATTACGAGGTGACGTTTTACCTCGCCCACAACCGGACGAGTAAGTTTGATCGAATTATTGGCTTTACCGACATCGACGTCACCGATAAATACGCAGCCAGTCTAGAGTTGGCGACTGACGAGATTGAGGTCCTCGGACAGAAAATGCCGATCACGCTGATCCGCTCATGGGAGGTGTCAATCCGGCCGTGTGAGTTCGACAATTTCGCGCGCCTCTTCGACGCCTCGTATGGAAAGGTCAGGGCGTCGAATTCCGAGTACCGAAATCTGATGCAGTATCTTACGATAACACGGTCAAGTCTGCTTGAGCTTGTGGATATGACCGACGCCGCATACGGGGCGTTCCGCTCTTGGGCGCTGAGCGGAGCCCAGCGAGATGCGGTTATCTTTCCTGTTCTAGACCGCGCGCGGTCACTCATTCGCCACGACCAGCCAGGTTCTCGTCTGCTGCGGTACCTCATGCTGCGGATGAACAATCGTGTAATCAAGGCACAGTTCGATGCCGCCGGGTGTTCTTTCCTCTCCGGGCTTCGCGTTTCCTGGAGTTGCAGGCCCTTCGACACGATGCCGTTCTGTACATCACCGCGCGGACACAATCCGCCCTTTGGGGACCTTGCCGAGAGTCTGGACGCGAGGACCCGGCCTCATGAGCTGCTGGCCAGACGAGTCAGGAGCAATGTCGAGCAGCACGGTGTGATCTATACGCCGACAAGCGAGTTGGAGGACCTTGGTGACGTCGATGAGCTGATCGCGCGCCATAATCGGATGCTGCCACCCACTGAACGGCACGCGCGGCGGAAGCTGGCTCATGAAAATGGGCACGTGTTCGTTGTCGGGTACGAGGACGATACAGTCTCGATCATCAACAGACTCCGAAATATCTCTGCCAGTGGCGTCTCCCAACACAGCAGTAATGTGCAGGCATGGATTGGTGCGAACCCAGGTGCCATCGATGACCCTTTGAAGGCTGATGCGCTGACGGAATTGTTTGAGCACTCGAAGGTCGCCCTCGTTTACGGCGCAGCCGGTACGGGAAAGTCGACGATGGTGAACCACATCGCAAACTACTTTGCTGGTGCACGGAAGCTTTTCTTGGCGCATACCAATCCGGCCGTCGATAACCTGAAGAGGCGAGTGCAAGCGCCGAACGTCGAGTTCAGCACGATCAACAAGCATGTGCGTAGCGGTACGTCATTCGGAGCAAAGTACGACGTGTTGGTAATCGACGAGTGCAGCACGGTAAGCAATGCAAGCCTGCTCGATGTACTTGAGAAGACATCCTTCGATCTGCTCGTTCTTGTTGGCGATGTCTATCAGATCGAGTCGATCGAATTTGGCAACTGGTTCAGCATCATCCGGTCATACATCCCAAGCGAGTCCGTCTTCGAACTCACACAGCCCTTCAGGACGACCGACCAGAGTCTTCTCACGCTGTGGGACAGGGTTCGGAACCTGGACGACCGCATCGAAGAGTCTCTCTCCAAGAATGGCTACTCGACGATTCTGGGAGACTCGCTATTTCGGCGTCGAAGCGACGATGAGATCGTGCTTTGCCTTAACTATGATGGCCTATACGGGATCAACAATGTTAATCGGTTCCTGCAGGCTGGTAACCCCAATCCAGCTGTGGCCTGGGGGGAGTCTACGTATAAGGTTGGCGATCCCGTACTTTTCAACGAATCAGATCGATTCAGCCCGGTCATCTTCAATAACCTTAAAGGCAGGATCGTCAAGATCGATCGCGTGCCCGGCCGCATCACTTTTGATGTGACCATCGAGCGGGATTTCAGTGAATCCGACGCGATTTTCTCGGGCCTGCGTTGGGTGGAAGGCTCGACGGTCCAGTTCGATGTATTCGAACGCGGCAACAGTGACGATGACGACGACTCGGTCACCACCATGGTGCCGTTTCAGATCGCTTACGCCGTATCGATCCACAAAGCACAGGGCGTTGAGTACAAGTCGGTCAAGGTTGTTATCACGGATGCCAACGAGGAAAGCATCTCCCACAGTATCTTCTACACCGCTATCACCCGCGCTCGGGAGCGTCTCGAAGTGTTCTGGACTCCAGAAACACAGCATCGAATTCTGAGTCGTCTCGCAGTGCGTGAGAACACGAAAGACGAGCATCTGATGAAGGTCCGCCGAGGTTTGGTTCCTGTCGAGAAGCGACCGAAGCGCCATAAGACGCGCCAGCTGCCGTAGAAGACAGATTGGAAGGCCCCGAGGCCAACAGACTTGGCCGGTCGAGAACGTGCGGCTCCGCATGGCGCGGCCGGCCGCGTGGGCGGTGCGCCCAGAGGTGGGGGCTGTTAACGACACTGGGTTCCCCAAGAACGGCAAGACCTTGCCAGGGGTTGCCCGGCAGCACTCGGGTACCCCTGGCATCGCGCCGCTGCTTGGGGGTGGGCGGCGCTAGTATCCGGTAGGTGTCACGGGACGTCGGACGGAGTCAGGGCACGGGCGGCGTGGATGAGGCAGCGGTCAAGCGGAAGTTGGGGCTCTCGATCCGCCGGAACCGCTCCGCGAGCAGCTCCGCCAGCGGTAGCGTCGTGCACCATGGCAACGGTGGCGGGACAGTTCTTCGGAGAGCACGACTGCAATTCCCGGCTAGGGATCAACTCCGCAGACGCACTGTGGAAATGGGTATCGGACGGCGGGGCAAAGGGATTCACCTCATCCGCCTGGACACTGCACCCCGGAGAGGACCTCTTCTTCCGCGGGCAGCCGAACGTCGAGTACGGCTTGTCGTCGAGCCTGTACCGGATCTGTAAGGGCCGCACCGACCCGATGACCGGCAACACGGTCAGGGTCGACGAGCAGACGATCGCGCGAGCCGAACAGGCGATCCTCGACTCCATGCGCGAACAGGGCCTCGGCCGGCTAATGACCGACGGCGAACTCCTCGCCGTCCTCCAGCACCACGGAATCCCCACTCGCCTGATCGACGTCTCCACCGCCCCGCTCGAAGCCCTCTTCTTCGCCGTCGACCAAGAGCACGGCGTAGACGGGCGCCTCTTCGCCATCCACCTGCACTGCGCCGAGGGCAAGCCGATGGACATGGAGAACTTCGCCGCCCATGATGGCCAGGCCCCGGCAGAGACTGTGCTGCCCTGGCAAGGGGCCGCGTACGGCAAGACGAAGACCAAGAGCGAGTGGACGGAGCGCGTCGCGCTCGTCGACCAGGCCCCCCTGGACCCGCGGATGCACGCCCAGCGCGGCCGCTTCCTCGTCGGCGGACTCAATAAGCGGTACGGTGGTCGGTCCTACATGGTGGACGGTCTGAACCGCCCGGCAGAGGACTTCCCGGATATCTCTACGCTGGGAGTCAACTTCCTGAAGAGCACCACCAGCAAGGCGAACACCCACTGGCCAGCTACCGGCTGGACAATCCGGGTCGACGCCAGCTGGAAGACGGACCTGCTGGGCCGCCTGGCCAGCGTGGGGATCACGACCGACTCCATGTACCCGCCCCACGGCGAGGTCAGGCGGCTCGCTCTGAAGGTCGCGTGGGACGCAGTTGCCAAGGCGGAGTAGGCGAAGCCCAGGTGACCAGCGGACGATCAGATGATCGTCCGCTGGTCACCTGGCTGTGACTGGTAAAAGGCCAGTCGGTGGAGAGCCTGCACGGGGACCAGCGAGGCGAGGAAGTTCATGTACGCCTCCCGCTGGTCGAGGAGCGCCGGCCGGTGGAGGCCGAGCGCGATCTCTTCGCCGTCCGCGACATCTTGCATTGCCCCGTTCACGATCCGGTACCCCCAGGAGACCCACATCGGATGGGCGATCATCCGCTGGGAGTCCGCGTAGGACATGCCGAGGTCGTGCCACCCCTTGAACGTGTCGTCGGTCAGGGTGCCGGCGTGCCTCATGAGGGCGATCTGCGCAGAGGCCCGGGCGGTGGCCTGAAGTCGACGGCTTGTCGGAATCACGCGGCACGCCCGAATTAGTTGGTCCGGAGGTGCTGTCAGTACCAGTTCGCACTGCCGCCTGTACGTCGGGGCGGTCAGTACTTGATCACGAATCAGAGCTCGCAGCTGCTCGGTCTCGTTGGGGACAGCTGTGTGATAGGGACACCTCTAGCCATGCCGGGCCCTCGCACCTTCAAGCCCTCAATGAGCTCGTCCACGACAGCCTCGACGTCACCAGAGTCGACTTCCTGATCGCTGTCACGGTGGCTGAGCGCCAGCAGCTCGGCGAACCGGGACGAGCTTCCACCAAGCCGGTCCGCCGCGCCGAGGCGGCTGGCCGATGCCTCGGCTGGCACGGTCGTGGTGACGTCCATCCCGAGGCGCTGGTGGGCTGCCGTCAGATGCCCAACCACGGCTTCGCGTAGGAGACCGACATCGGGCTCGGCCAGGCTGGCGATGAGCGAGATCGGCTTGTGGTCCAACGCTCCGGGCCGCGCGTAGTCCGCCAGAAGTTGGGCGCGCTCGATGATCTCGGCGGTAAGCACCGACATGCTACCGCCACCGCCGGCGTACGACCGGGGGAAGCGCGGCAAGTACCCGTGCTGCTGCCACCGTTCGATCTGCGTCTGGGTCGCTCCGGTGCGCTCCATCAGCTCCCGCATTGCAGGGCTCGTCGTCCGTGGCATGGGAGCGATTCTAGAACCTCGCAAGGTTCCTGAGTGGGCCCGCTGCGGCCGTCCCTGGTCCTATGGCGTCATGCCGAGCGGCGCCACCGTGGTGCCGTGTTCCGGCGATAGGTAGGAGTGTTCCGTGGTAATCGAGATCGCGCCGCTGGCCGCCCTGATCATCGGCGTTGGATTCGTGGTGGGCGTCCTGGTCTACAAGTCCACCGGCCGGTCGGCCTGCCGCTACGGTCAAGGTGACCTCACCGCGTCGATCGGGTGCGGCGCGGCGGTCGCGGCTGCTTTGGCCGTGCTGCTCGCGCCGGGCTTCGGCCAGAGCACAGCCACGCCGGCGGTGCCGACCGCGCCGACGGCGGTGTCCGCGCGATAGCAGCTGAGCGGATCGCAGCGGAGAAGGGCACGTCCATGGCGGCCCTGGTAAGGGAAAGGATGGACGTGCCCACTTGGCTGTGTTGGCCAGGGTGACTACTTGGTTGGCCGCTGTGCGACCGCGGCTGCCAGCCTTCGATACCCCATGTCGACTCCACGGCGTACAGCCCACACCTTTGCCAACTGGCGGCAGCGCCACTCAATTCAGCTGGCAAGGGGTCATGCTGATGCAATAGTGGGCCGGGCGGGCGGTTCGGCTGGGTCAAATGCGTGAGCGATGCGTGAGCGATGCGTGAGCGGACTCTGCGACAGCATCCACTTGAAGCCGGACCCAGGGCGATTACACGGCACGCCAACCTGCCGGGATAACACCAAGTAACCGGTCGCAACCGGCTGGATCACGATCCGACTTGATCTTTTAATCCGTAGGTTCAGGGTTCGAGCCCCTGGCGGCCCACAAGGGATGAGGGGGCCACGCCCCCTCGGTTCGTGACGCAGCACCCCGGCCGGGTTCTCCGGCCGGGGTGCTGTCGTGTTCGGGCCCATGTCGTGTTCGGGCAACGTCCGGCACGCCGGAAGGCCCGGCCGGGGGGATCCGGCCGGGCCTTCTGCGCTTCCCGCTCGGGCATCGGCGGGGGGCCCGGCGCGCGACCACGGGGGCGGGTCGCGCACCGGGAGTCTGTCAGCCGGCGGCGCGGATGGGCTCGCCGGTGCGGTGCAGGTGGGTGAGGATCTCGCGGTACGAGCGGACGATGCCGGTCTCGTAGTACGGGATGTCCTTCTCCTCGCAGAACTCCTTGGTGATCTGCGCTGCGCGGCCGAGCGCGGGGGTCGGCATGTTGGGGAAGAGGTGGTGCTCGATCTGGTAGTTGAGCCCGCCCATGAGGACGTCGATGAGCACGCCGCCCCGCACGTTCCGGGAGGTCAGCACCTGGCGGCGGAGGAAGTCGAGCTTCATCTCGGGCGTCACCATCAGCATGCCCTTGTGGTTGGGGGCGAAGACGCAGCCGAGGCAGACGCCGAGCAGCGCCTGGTGGACGCCGATGAAGGCGAGCGCCTTGCCGGCCGGGAGGGCGGCGAAGACGAGCCCGAAGTAGGCCGCGAAGTGGGCGACGAGCAGGGTGCCCTCGATGACGGGGCGCTTCATGGTCGGCTTGTTGAGGGCGCGGAAGCTGTTGTAGCTGAGGTTCATGCCCTCCAGCAGGAGCAGCGGGAAGAAGAGGTACGCCTGCCGCCGGCCGATGAACCTGGCGACCCCGCTCGCCTGGCTGGCCTGCCGCTTGGACCAGACCACGATGTCGGGGGCGACGTCCGGGTCGCGCTCCTCGTGGTTGGGGTTGGCGTGGTGGCGGGTGTGCTTGTTCATCCACCAGCCGTAGCTCATCCCCATCAGGAGGTTGGCGGCGATCCGGCCGCCGATCTCGCTGTGGAGCCGCTGGTTGAACACCTGGCGGTGGGCCAGGTCGTGCGAGACGAGACCGATCTGGGCGAACACGAGGGACATCGCGGCGGCGAGGAGCAGCTGCAGCCAGGTGTCGCCGAGGGCGAACAGGGCCCACCAACCGGCGAAGAACGCGGTCAGGACGAGGCCGAAGCGCACGGTGTAGTAGACCGGGCGCCGGTCGAGCAGTCCCTCGGCGGCTATGCGGCGGCTCAGCTGGGCGAAATCGCTGCCGCCGGTTTCGGACCGGGGCGCGTTCCGCCGGAGGTCGGGGGCATCCGGCATCGTCGCGGACTCAGTGCTCATGACGACGAGTCTTGTCGTCGGGACGCCCGGGGAGAACCGGTGAAACCCCACTTCTCAAGGTGGAGAAAACTCCCCCTCCCCCATCCGGAACGCCTCGGCTCAAGTACGCTGCGTAGCAGGAGACGTGCACCGACGAGACGGGGGCGGGGAGCCGATGTGCCCGTGAGCAGTGCCCGACGGTCGTGGCTGCGCTCCGAACTCGTTCCCTGGTTGTGCGCGGCCCTGGTCTCCGCACGGCGCGGTGTGGCGGTCGCCGTGCTCTCCCAGCTTGGGGCCGTCCCGATGCTCGCGCTCTCGGTGGTCTCGATCCTGGCGCTCCCGCTGGGCGTCGGCGTCCTCACCCTGCCGATAGCGCTGTTCGCCGTCCGGGGCGTGGCCGACCTGCACCGGCGGCTCCTCAGCTCCTGGTGGGGGGTGGACATACCCAGCCCCTACCGGCCGCAGGAGGGGGAGGACTTCGAACCGCTGGACGTGCCCAGCAGCGTGCGGTACTGCCGGCTGCTGCTGACCGACCTGTCGACCTGGCGGGACCTGCTCTGGCTCCTGATCGACGCCCCGGTCGGGCTGCTCTTCGGGCTGCTGCCCGGCTGGCTGATGATCTACGGGCTCCACGGGGTGGTGGCCACCCCGCTGTTCTGGCCGCTGATGGACCCCACCTACGGCTACGGGCTGATCTGGCCCGTGCACAGCACCACGACGGCGGTGCTCTCGTTCTTCCAGGGCCTGGGGATCATGTACCTGGGGTTCTGGTGCGCGGGACGCCTGTTGAGGGTGCACACCCGGATCACCCAGAAGCTGCTCTCCCCGACGGCCAAGGCCTATCTCTCCCGCCGGGTGGCGGAGCTGACCGAGACCCGGTCCGCGGCGGTGGACGCCCAGGCCGCCGAGCTGCGGCGGATCGAGCGCGACCTGCACGACGGCGCCCAGGCCCGGCTGGTCGCGATCGGGCTCAAACTCGGGCTGGCGGAGCAGATGTTCCGCAAGAACCCCGACACCGCGTACCGGTTGCTGGGCGACGCCCGCGAGGCCAGCGCCCAGGCCCTGGCCGACCTGCGCAACCTCGTCCGCGGCATCCACCCGCCGGTGCTGGCCGAGCGCGGCCTCGACGGCGCCGTCCGGGCGCTCGCCCTCGACCTGCCCATTCCCGTCCGGGTCGACATCGACCTCCCCGCGCGGCCGGAGCCGCCGGTCGAGTCGGCCGGCTACTTCGCGCTCGCCGAGGCGCTCGCCAACGTGGCGAAGCACAGTGCCGCCACCTCGGCGTGGGTGCGGCTCGGCTACGTCGAGGGCCGGCTGCGGCTGGTCGTCGGCGACGACGGGGGCGGGGGCGCGACCGTCCGCGAGGGCGGTGGGCTGCACGGCCTGCGCCGGCGTCTCGCCCCCTTCGACGGGACGCTCGACCTGGAGAGCCCGGTGGGGGGCCCCACCACAGTGACGATGGAGTTGCCATGCGTGTTGTGATCGCCGAGGACCTGGCGCTGCTGCGGGAGGGGATCACCCAACTGCTCACCCTCAACGACTTCGAGGTGGTCGCGGCCGTGGACAACGGCCCCGGCCTGTTGCAGGCCCTGCTGGAGCACCGTCCCGACGTGGCGGTGGTCGACGTGCGGCTGCCGCCGACCTTCACGGACGAGGGCCTGCAGGCGGTGGCCGAGGCCCGCCGGGAGCTGCCCGGGCTGCCGGTGCTGGTCCTGTCGCAGCACGTGGAGCACCTCTACGCCAAGGAGCTGCTCACCGACCACCGGGGCGGCATCGGGTACCTGCTCAAGGACCGGGTCTTCGAGGTGAGCGAGTTCGTCGACGCGGTGCGGCGGGTGGCCGCGGGCGGGACGGCGATGGACACCTCGGTCATCTCCCAGCTGCTGGAGCGGAGCTCGGCGAAGGGGTCGATGCAGTCCCTCACCACGCGGGAGCGGGAGGTGCTGGCGCTGATGGCGGAGGGGCGCAGCAACGCCGCGGTGGCGCGGCAGCTCTGCATCACGGAGAAGTCCGTGAGCAAGCACACCAACAACATCTTCGGGAAGCTGGGGCTGGCGCAGTCGGGCGACGACAACCGGCGGGTGCTGGCGGTGCTCGCCCACCTCAACCTCTGAGACCTCCGGGACAGGACTTCGGGAGAGGTCCCGGGGCAGGATTCCGGGACGAGCACGGGGGACGAGCACGGGAGGGGCCGGGGGAGGGGCTCCATGGGGCCGGGAGCTGACGGGGCAGCCCACGACCCCCCGCAGCCCGGGCCTCACGGGGGGAAGGCCGGGGCCGCAGAGGGCCGTGGGGGTTCAGGGGGCCGGCGGTTCAGTGGTGCCGGCGGGCGGCTGCGGAGCGGGGCTTGCGCAGCGCGGGCTGGTCGGCGGGAGCCGGGAGACGGGCGCGGAGCCGGTGTCCGGCGTCACCTCCGCCGGGGGCGGGCGGATCGGTGGCGAAGTCCTGGAGGCGGGTGCGGTGGGCGGCGCGGGCGAGGCCCTCCTGGAGGGCGTCGGCGAATCCGGAACCGATGAGGGCGTCCCAGACGAACGCGTCCTCGGGCAGGGCCGGGGGGTGTGGTGACGTCATGACGGCCTCCTGACCGATGGCCCATCGCTGGGAACGTCGTTGCGGTGTTCTCCGTGTTCGTTGCCGTGCTGCGGCCGCGCGGCGGCGTTGCGCCGGCGGCTTCGTGCTTCGGGGAAGTCGTGCGGGGGGCGGGGGAGGGGCCGGGGGGAGGGGGCCGGTCGGGGGTGTCCGGGGGGAGCGGGCGGGTTGTTACCGGCCCGGCGCCTTCGTTCATACGGGGGATGATGAGCGGAGGCACCGGGCCGGAGTCTCTGTGTGTCGCCCCGGTCAGAACTCCAGCCGGATGGGCTCGCCGATGGCGCGCATGTGGCGCAGCGCCTCCCGGTGGGACGCGATGAGCCCGGTCTGGTGGTAGGAGACTCCGAGTTCGGCGCAGTACTGCTCGGTGATGAGCTGCGCCTTGCGGAGGGCGGGGGTCGGCATGCTGGGGAAGAGGTGGTGCTCGATCTGGTAGTTGAGCCCGCCCATGAGGGCGTCGATGAACGCGCCGCCCGTCACGTTGCGGGAGGTCAGCACCTGGCGGCGGAGGAAGTCGAGCTGGTCCTCACTGGTGACCATCGTCATGCCCTTGTGGTTGGGGGCGAAGACGCTGCCGAGGTAGAGGCCGAACAGGGCCTGGTGGACGACGATGAAGGCGACGGCGAGGCCCGGCGGCAGGAGCAGGAAGAGCCCGCCCAGGTAGAGCACGAAGTGGGCGACGAGCAGGGTGCCCTCGACGACGGGGCGCTTCATGGTCGGCTTGTTGAGGGCGCGGAAGCTGTTGAAGCTGAGGTTGGGGCCTTCCAGCATGAGCAGCGGGAAGAACAGCCGGGACTGGTGCTTTCCGACGAACCTGGGGAGCCCCTTGGCGGCGCTGGCCTGGCGCTTCGACCAGACCAGGATGTCGGGCGAGACGTCCGGGTCCTTCTCCTCGTGGTTGGGGTTGGCGTGGTGGCGGTTGTGCTTGTTCATCCACCAGCCGTAGCTCATGCCCAGCAGGAGGTCGGCGACGAAGATGCCCCAGCCCTCGCTCGCCCGGCGGGAAGTGAAGACCTGCTTGTGCGCCAGGTCGTGGGCCACCAGGGCGATCTGGCCGAAGACCACGGACATGGCCGCGGCGACCAGCAGCTGCGCCCAGGAGTCGCCGAGGGCGACCACCGCGGCGACGCCACCCACGAGGGAGAGGCCCACCAGCGTGAACCGCACCGTGTAGTAGAGCGGTCGCCGGTCCAGCAGGCCGGCCTCCGAGATCCGGCGGGACAGGGCGGCGAAATCGCTGCCCGTCTCCCGGGTGTCCGGCACGGGCGACGCTGGCGTGACCAGGGCTTCGAACGTCATGAACGCCAGTCTGCTCATCCGGCGGAGCTGCCGTAATCCCGTTAACGCCCCTATTCGGGGTAGGGAGGACCCCACTGTCGGCGCCGCCCGCGAATAGGGGTTGGGGGGCCGGGGGGCCCTGCCTAGGCTCGCGGAACGGGGGGATCGCGAAGCGGAGGAGTCGGCGTGAGTCGCTTGCAGGACAAGGTGGTTGCCATCACGGGGGCGGCCCGGGGGCAGGGTCGCAGTCACGCGGTGCGCTGCGCCGAGGAGGGCGCCGACGTGATCGCCGTCGACCTCTGCGCGGACGTGGCGGCCACCGGCTATCCGGGTGCGACGCCGGAGGACCTGGCGGAGACGGTCCGGCTGGTGGAGAAGGCGGGCCGCCGGGCCTTCGCCCGCCGGGCCGACGTGCGTGACGGTGCCGCGGTCCGGGCGGCGTTCGCCGACGGCGTGGCGCAGCTCGGCCGGCTGGACGCCGTGGTCGCCAACGCGGGCATCATCGCGATCGGCGCCGACCGCGGGGTGGACGCCTTCACGGAGAGCGTGGACATCGACCTGTCCGGGGCGCTCAACACGGTGCACGCGGCGCTGCCGCACCTCGGCGCCGGCGGCTCGGTGGTCGTGATCGGCTCGGTGGCGGGGCTGCTGCCCGGGCAGGGCGAGAACCCGGGCGGCCCGGGGATGGCGGGCTACATGTTCGCCAAGCGCTGTCTGGTGGACTACGTGCACACGCTCGCCGTGCAGCTCGGTCCGTCGGGCCGCCGGATCAACGCGGTGCACTCGTCCCTGGTGTCCACGCCGATGATCCTGAACGAGCGGATGCACCAGGTGTTCCGCCCGGACCTCGACGCGCCGGGCCCGGAGGACGCCGTCCCGGTGTACGAGAGCCTCACCGCGCTGCCGGTCGGCTGCGTGGAGCCGTCCGACGTCTCGCACGCGGTCGTCTACCTGCTCTCCGACGAGTCCCGTTACGTCACCGGGCTCCAGCTCAAGGTCGACGGCGGACAGATCGTGAAGGCGGGCGTGGGCGCCTGACAGCGGCCGGCGCGGCCGGTACGTCCGGTGCGGGGGGCACGGCGCCGTCCCCCGGTGGCCGTACCGGGGTCCGACCCCGTGTCGGACGGTGGTCGGGGTGCCCGGCGGCGGCGGGCGGACCGCGCTTTCCGTCGGCAGGAGGAGTCTGTCGGCACGAGGGGTTCCGTTGCGGGAGCGAGGGGACGAGGGCGCGAGGGGGCGGACGGGAGGGCCGTCGGTGAGGACGGCCGGTCGACGGGGGAAACGGGCCCGCGGGCGGCGGTGTTCCCGGCCGGCCCGGTGTTGCGGAAGCGGAGTCGGCAATGGCCGAATCGCTGACGGTGAGTAGTCCGGAATCCGACCCACCGGCATGCCCGTCCGCCGGTGGCGGCGGGCCGGAACGGGTGGCGCCGGGCGGGCGGTGCGGCGGCGCGGGCCCGCGCCGGCACCCCTAGGGCCCCCTGGGGCCCGTCGGTGCGTTCCCGTTGCGGGTGCGGAGCCCGGGGCGTTCGCGGCTCGGGGCATCCGGTGGCCAATCCGGACATACCGCCGGACGTCGGGCCGGGACCCTCGGCGCTTCCGGTCCGGCACGACTTGCCAGGGCGTCGCGGCGGGAGGCAATCTGATGGCGACGCAGCGCAGTTGCCGGTTTCCGGTGACTGTCCAGCCCCGGATGCCCGTCCCCGGTTCCGGCGCGCGGGCGTCGGCCCCGTCATTCCTCCCGCCGCCCGGTTCCGGGTGGCCCGGGTGGTGGCGGGCGGGGGGAACGGGACCACCGGCGCACTCGCACCGGTGGCGTCGGAAGTGTCGGAAGAACAGAAGAGCAGAGCGACGTCCGGCGTGCCGGACGCGACAGTGACCCGGACCAAGGCGTCGGCGGAGCGCCGCGGTACCGGCCGGCCCAGCACCGGGCCCGTGGGGGGATGGCGGCCAATGGGGGCCGGCGGCCCGCCGGCGGGCCGAGCCGATCCCTCGTCAGGGACGCGTTATGGTCTAGGCCGGTTTGTGATGCGGGTCACGGCATCCCCCCGCTGATCGGTGTAGAAACAATCACTGAGCGTGGCGGGGGAGTGGGTTTCAGGTGATGCCTGCCGGGAGCGGCCCGGTGGGGCGGTGACCGGGTGGGCTTGGCGGGTGCGTTGCGCCATGCCGTGCTCCTGGCCGTAAACCTGCGGGGAATGCTTGATTCGCTTAGGGGGAAAGCAATGTTTCTGGCCGATCGCTTAAAAGCCCTGGACACCCTGGACACCCTTCTCGCCGAATGCGCCGAGGGCAACGGGACGGTGGCGTTGGTCAGCGGGGCGCTCGGCAGCGGGAAGACCGAGCTGCTGAACGAATTCGCGGACCGCGCCGCCGACCGCGGCGCCCTGGTTCTGCGGGCGACCGGTGCCAAGGCGGAACAGGCCCTCCCGATGGGCGCGATGAGCCAGCTCCTCCAGGACCCGTCGCTGCCCGACGAGGTGGCCGACCGGGCGGCCGACCTGCTCCAGCTGGCGGGCAGGCCCACCGGTGCCGACGACCAGGCGGACGACCTGAACCGCCGCCCGGTCCCGGGGACGCGCGAGTTGTGCGCGCTGATCCTGGAGCTGGCCGCCGACCGTCCGGTGGTCATCGGCATCGACGACGTCCACTTCGTCGACGCGGCCTCCCTCCAGGTCGTGCTCTACCTCCGGCGCCGCATCCACTCCGCCCGCGTCCTGCTGGTGCTGAACGAGTGGTCGCGGCCCAGGCCCACCCGTCCGTTCTTCCACGCCGAGACGACCAGGCAGCCGCACCACCGCATCCGCCTCGACCCGCTCTCCCGGGACGGTGTCCGCGAACTCGCCGCCCACTGGCTGGGCCGGGAGACCGCGGACCGCGTCGCCGGCTGGGTCTACGGGCTGAGCGGCGGCAACCCGATGCTGGCCGGTGCGCTGGTCGAGGAGTGCCGCGAGCGCCAGGACGAGCTGGAGGACGACGGCTTCCGGGACGGCCCGCCCGGCTACGGCTTCGACCAGGCCGTCCGCGCCATCCTGCACCGCTGGGAGCCCGCGCTCCTCGAAGTGGCCCAGGGCCAGGCGGTGCTGGGCGTCCACGCGTCGCCGGCGCTGATCGCCCGGCTGCTCGGGGTGATGCCGGAGCGCGCCGCCGAGATGCTGGACATCCTCGGCAGCGCGGGACTGCTCGGCCCTTCGGGTTTCCCCGCCCCGGTGGCCGCGGCCGTGCTCGGCAGCCTGGAGGCGGAGGACCGCTCCCAGCTCCACGCGCTCTGCGCCGAACTGCTCCACAAGCTGGGCTCCACCACGGCGGAGATCGCCCGGCACCTGCTCGCCGCCGACCGCGCCTCCGGCCGCTGGGCGATGGAGGTCCTGCGGGACGCCGCCGCCCAGGCCCTCGCCGGCAACGACGCCGAACACGCCACGGCCTGCCTCGAACTCGCCCTGGAGGCCTGCGTCAACGACGACGAGCGGCTCGCCATCACGGCGATGCTCGCCCGGGCCGCCTGGCGGATCAACCCGGCGACGATCCTCCCGCACCTCGACACGCTCCGCAGCGCGGTGCGGGCCGGCTTCCTCACCGGGCGCGACGCCGTCAACGTGATCAGGTACCTGCTCTGGCAGGGCGACATCGAGGGCGCGGGCGAGGTGTTCCAGACCCTCAGCGCCGTCGGCGACCTGGACGACGCCCAGCTCGCCGCCGAGCTCAGCCTCATCTTCATGGCGATGTGCGGCCCCTCGCAGGGCAGCCCGATGGAGGAGCGGACCGAGGTCACCGGCGGCCCCGAGGTCGGCGGCTCCTTCGGCAACCCCTGGTCGCGCGCCACCTCGACCCTCACCGACGTGCTCCAGCAGGAGTCGTCCGACGCGGCCGTCGTCAGCGCCGAGTACATCCTGCAGAGCTGCCTGCTCAGCGACAGCACCCTGGAGATCATCGCCTTCGCGCTGCTCGCGCTGCAGTTCGCCGGGCGCCCCGACCTCGCCACCGTCTGGTGCGACGGGCTGATCGACGAGGCGGTGCGCCGCCGGGCCAACACCTGGCAGGCCGTGCTCGGCAGCGTCCGGGCCGAGATCGCCTTCCGGCAGGGGGACCTGGCGATCGCCGAGGCGAAGGCCGAGGCGGCGTTCGGCCGGCTCCAGCCCAAGGGCTGGGGCGTCCTCATCGGGCTGCCGGTCTCCACGCTGGTCATGGTCAACACGGCGCTGAACCGTCACGAGAAGGCGGCGGAGCTGCTCAACCAGCTCGTCCCCGACGCCATGTTCGACACCGCCTTCGGGATGCTCTACCTCAGGGCCCGCGGCCACCACCACCTCGCGGTCGACCGGGCGCTCGCCGCGCTCAGCGACTTCCAGACCTGCGGGGAGAAGATGCAGCAGTGGAAGGCCGACGTGCCGTCGCTGCTGCCCTGGCGCAGCGACCTCGCCGAGGCCTACCTGCGGCTGGCCCGCCCCGAGGTGGCCCGTGAACTGATCGAGCGCCAGCTCGAACTGCCCGACGCCCAGGGGGCGGCGATCCGCGGCACCTCGCTGCGGGTCAAGGCCGCCGCCGAGGACATCAGCCAGCGGCCGAGGCTCCTGAAGAAGGCGGTCGAGCTGCTCCAGAGCTCCGGCAACCGGCTCGAACTGGTCCGGGCGCTCGCCGACCTGAGCTCGGCCTACCACCGCCTCGGCGACTTCGGCCGGGCCCGGGCCACCGGGCGGCGCGCCGTCCAGGAGGCCAAGCTCTGCCACGTCGACGCCGTGCCGCCGCAGCTCCTCGGGGACCTGCCGGGCGAGAACTTCGCGGCGGAGAAGGAGGAGCCGGAGGGCGTCAAGGACGCGGGGTCCACCGCGCTGAGCGACGCCGAGCGCCGGGTCGCCACGCTGGCCGCCGTCGGCCACAGCAACCGGGAGATCGCCCGCAAGCTCTACATCACCGTGAGCACGGTGGAGCAGCACCTCACCAGGATCTACCGCAAGCTCCAGGTGAGCCGGCGGGACGAACTCCTGGAAGGCCTCCAGCTGCGGCGGGAGCCGGACGAGCTGCTCGACGGCCGGGACGGCGCCCTGGGGCCGAACGGTCTGGCGGAGCGGGAGGCGTGAGGGGGAGGGCCGTGCCGGTGGCCGCCTGACGGTGGCGGCCCCGGCACGGAGAGCGGTGCCCGTCCCGGCGCGGGGGAAGCGGCCGGGAGGGCGGGCCGCCGTCAGGCGCCGGCCGTGCTGCGCACGTGGGCGCGGGCACGATCGGCGAGGATGCGGTTGACCTCGGCGGCGTGCGGGGCGAGGAAGAAGTGGCCGCCGTCGAAGACGGTCAGCTCGAACGGCCCGGTGGTGTGGTCGGCCCAGGAACGGCTCTCGTCCACGGTGACCTTCGGGTCCTTGTTCCCGACCAGGGCGTGGACCGGGCAGCTCAGGTCGGAGCCCGGGCGGTACTTGTAGGTCTCCGCGGCCCGGTAGTCGCTGCGGATCGCCGGGAGGATCATCCGGAGCAGTTCCTCGTCCCCGAGCACCCCCGGTTCCGTGCCGCTGAGCTCCTTCAACTCCCGCACCAGGCCCTCGTCGTCACGCTGGTGCACGTACTCGTCGCGGTGCCGGGACGGCGCGCGGCGGCCGGAGGCGACCAGGGCGACGGGGGTGATCCCCTCCCGCTCCAGCCGGCGGCCGACCTCGAAGGCCAGCGAGGCGCCCATGCTGTGCCCGAAGAGGACCAGCGGCAGGTCAGTCCACGGGCGGAGCTCGTCCACCAGGACGTCGGCCAGATCGTGCAGGTCGCCGATGCCGGGTTCGTGGCGCCGGTCCTGGCGGCCCGGGTACTGCAGGGTGATCACGTCGACGGCCGGCGCCAGTGCCTGTGACAGCGGGAAATAGAACGAGGCCGAACCGCCTGCGTGCGGAAAACAGGCCAGCCGAACGGGGGCGTCGGCCGACGGGTGGAACCTGCGAATCCACGGACTGGCCACTCCCGCTGCCTCTCCCATGATTCCTGCGTCCTTTCCTGGGGTCGGGTGTTCCCGAGAAGCCGAGCTGTGAATTACGCTGCGGCCGGCGGTCCCGGTGACCGTCTTCCGTTGCAGGCTATTGGCGTCACCCGTGCGCGGCAAGGGACTTGGGAATCCACAGTGGTCGGCCCGGTTCGCGCGGCCCCGGAAGTCCCCCGCCATAGGGGCGGGTAGGGGCGGGTTAGGGGTGGGCGGGCCAGGGGCCGCCTGCGTAGCGTACGAATATATGCGCCGCTGGGTGTTATTCGTCATGTCCCGATTCCGGCGCCGCAAGCCGAATCGACATTTCCAGCACGCGAATTCCTGGCCGGACCAGTGAGGAGACGTTGGGTGGACAACGAGGAGAAGCTTCTCGACTACCTCAAGCGAGCGACAGCCGATCTTCGTGAAGCTCGACGGCGCCTGCGCGAGAACGAGCGCCGGGAGAATGAGCCGATTGCGATCGTCGGGATGAGCTGCCGCTTCCCGGGGGACGTCCGTTCGCCCGACGACCTCTGGCGGCTGGTCGACGCGGGCGCGGACGGCGTCACCGGCTTCCCGTCCGACCGCGGGTGGGACACCCAGGGCATCTACGACCCCGAGCCCGGCAAGCCCGGCCACACCTACGCGAAGACCGGCGGCTTCCTGCACGACGCGGCCGACTTCGACGCCGAGTTCTTCAGCATGGGCCCGCGCGAGGCACTGGCCACCGACCCGCAGCAGCGACTGCTGCTGGAGGTCTCCTGGGAGGCGATCGAGCGGGCCGGCATCGACCCGTCCTCGCTCAAGGGCAGCCAGACCGGTGTCTTCGCCGGCGTGATGTACCACGACTACGCCTCGCGCCTCAGCACCATCCCCGACGAGCTCCAGGGCTACATCGGCAACGGCAACACCGGCAGTGTCGTCTCCGGCCGGGTCGCCTACAGCCTGGGCCTGGAGGGTCCGGCGGTCTCCGTCGACACCGCGTGCTCCTCCTCGCTGGTCGCGCTGCACTGGGCGATCCAGGCGCTGCGCAAGGGCGAGTGCACGATGGCCCTCGCGGGCGGCGTCACCGTGATGCCCACGCCCGAGACCTTCGTGGAGTTCAGCCAGCAGCGCGGGCTGGCCCCGGACGGCCGGATCAAGGCGTTCGCGGAGGCCGCGGACGGCACCGGTTGGGGCGAGGGCGTCGGCATGCTGCTCGTCGAGCGGCTGTCGGACGCGCGCCGGCTCGGGCACGAGGTGCTGGCCGTGGTGCGGGGTTCGGCGGTGAACCAGGACGGTGCGAGCAACGGCCTGACGGCGCCGAACGGCCCGTCGCAGCAGCGGGTGATCCGGGCAGCGCTGGCCAACGCGGGCCTGTCCACCGCGGACGTGGACGCCGTCGAGGCGCACGGCACGGGCACCACACTGGGCGACCCGATCGAGGCGCAGGCGCTGCTCGCCACGTACGGCCAGGACCGTCCCGAGGGCAGCCCGCTCTGGCTGGGCTCGGTGAAGTCGAACCTCGGTCACACCCAGGCCGCGGCCGGCGTCGCCGGGATCATCAAGATGGTCCAGGCGATGCGCCACGGCGTGCTGCCGAAGACCCTGCACGTGGACGCGCCGTCCTCGCACGTGGACTGGACGGCGGGCGACGTCGAGCTGCTGGCCGAGGCCCGGGCCTGGGAGAAGGCGGACGGCGGGCTTCGCCGGGCCGGCGTCTCCTCGTTCGGCATCTCCGGCACCAACGCCCACGTGATCCTGGAGGAGGCCCCGGCGGCGGAGGACGTCGTCGAGGAGCCGGGTACGGGCTGGCCGGCCGGTGTGCCGGTGCCGTGGGTGGTGTCGGGCCGGACGGAGGCCGCGCTGCGGGAACAGGCCGGACGGCTGCGGGAGTTCGCGGCCGGCACCGACGAGTCGCCGCTCGATCTCGGCTTCTCGCTGGCCTCCTCGCGCGCCGTCCTCGACCGGCGGGCCGTCGTCCTCGGCGGCAACCGGACCGAGCTGATGGTGGGGCTGGAGAAGCTCGCCGCGCGTGACGGCGCCGAGGTCGGCACCGGGCGCTCCGAGGGCAGGACGGCGTTCCTGTTCACCGGGCAGGGCAGCCAGCGGGTGGGGATGGGCGCAGGGTTGGCGTCGGCGTTCCCGGTGTTCGCGTCCGCGCTGGACGAGGTGTGCGGGCTGCTGGACGCCGAGTTGGGTGTTTCGCTGCGCGGGGTGATCGCCGGTGACGGCGGGTCGCTGGACGACACGGTGTACACGCAGTCGGCGCTGTTCGCCGTCGAGGTGGCGCTGTACCGCCTGGTGGAGTCGCTGGGGGTGCGGGCGGACTTCCTGGCCGGGCACTCGGTCGGTGAGATCGCGGCCGCGCACGTGGCCGGGGTGCTGTCGCTGGCCGACGCGTGCAAGTTGGTGGCGGCGCGTGGCCGGCTGATGCAGGCGCTGCCGGCCGGCGGTGTGATGGTCGCCGTCCGCGCCTCCGAGGCCGACGTGCTGCCGCTGCTGAAGGGCCACGAGGCCGAGGCGGGCATCGCAGCCGTCAACGGCCCCGCCTCCGTGGTGATTTCGGGCGCCGAGAAGGCGGTCGGCGAGGTGGTCGCGCAGCTCACGGAGCGCGGCATCGCCTCCGTGCAGCTGACCGTCTCGCACGCGTTCCACTCGCCGTTGATGGAGCCGATGCTGGAGGAGTTCCGGGCGGTCGTCACCGGTCTGTCCTTCGCCGAGCCCAGGCTGGCGGTCGTCTCCAACGTGACCGGCCGGATCGCGGCCGGGGAGGAGCTGCGCGACCCGGAGTACTGGGTGCGTCACGTCCGCCAGGCGGTGCGTTTCGCCGACGGCGTCCGCGCCCTCGAAGAGGCCGGCGTGACCCGCTTCCTGGAGCTGGGCCCGGACGGAATCCTCACCGGCATGGCGCTGGGCTCCCTGACCGAGCCCGACGACGCCCTGCTCGTGCCCGCCCTGCGCAAGGGCCGCGACGAGGTCCCGGCCCTGCTGGCCGCCCTGGCAGGCGTGTTCGAGGCCGGCGCGGACGTCGACTGGACGGCGCTTTTCACCGGCACCGGCGCCCGCCGCGTCGACCTGCCCACCTACGCCTTCCAGCACGAGCGCTTCTGGCTCGACGCCGGCCCCGCGACCGCCGGGGACGCGGCGGCCCACGGTCTGGCGGCGACCACGCACCCGCTGCTCAGCGCCGTGGTCGAACTCCCGGACTCCGACGGCGTGGTGCTCACCGGCCGGCTCGGACTGGACAGCCACCCCTGGCTGGCCGACCACGCGGTGTTCGGCACCGTCCTGCTGCCCGGCTCGGCCTTCGTGGAGATGGCCCTGCGGGGTGCCCAGGAGGTCGGCCGCGGGGTGGTCGAGGAGCTGACGATCGGCGCGCCGCTGGTGATCCCGGAGCGCGGCGGGATGCGGGTCCGGGTGGTCATCGGCGGGTCGGACGAGGCCGGCAAGCACACGCTGTCGGTGTACTCGCAGTCCGAGGACGCCGGGCCCGACTCCGCGTGGACCCGGCACGCCGAGGGCATCGTCGGGGACGAGGTCGAGGAGGGCGAGCTCTACGACCTGACGGCCTGGCCGCCGGAGGGCGCCGAGGAGGTGCCCGTCGAGGGCGCCTACGAGGGCCTGGTCGGCCGGGGCTACGGCTACGGACCGGTCTTCCAGGGGCTGCGGCGCGCCTGGATGCGCAACGGCCGGGAGGTCTTCGCCGAGATCACCCTGCCGCGCCAGTCCCGTGCGGACGGCGAGGTGTTCGGGCTCCACCCGGCGCTGCTGGACGCCTCGTTCCACGCCTCGCTGTTCATCGAGCCGGGCGGTCCGAGCGTGCCCCGGCTGCCGTTCTCCTGGCACGGCATCCGGCTGTTCGCCCCCGGGGTCACCACGATCCGGGTGCGCTGCGACTCCAACGGCCCGGACACCGCCCAGGTCGACATCGCCGACGCGACCGGTGCCCCGATCGCCGCGGTGCACCACCTGCTCGCGCCGCCGATCTCGGACGAGCAGCTGCGCGTCGCCCAGGCCGAGAACGTGGAGAACCTCTTCCGGCTGGGCTGGCAGTCGGCCGTGTTCGGCACCCCCGCCACCGGCGCCGTGCAGAACTGGGCGGTCGCCGGCCAGGTCGGCGACGCCTGGGCGGCGGTGGCCGGGCGGGCCGCCACCGGCTACCCGTCGGTGGCCGCGCTGGCCGCCGCCGTCGAGGACGGCGCGCCCGTCCCGGACGTGGTGCTGCTGCCCTGCCTGCCCGACCCGGCCGCCGAGGCCGGGGACGTGCCGGCCGAGCTGCGGGCCGTGGCCGGGCGGGTCCTGGCCGAGGTGCAGGCCTGGCTGGCCGAGGAGCGCTTCACCTCCTCCCGCCTGGTCGTGGTGACCTCGGGCGCGGTGAGCGCGGGCGACACCGCGGTGGACGTGGTGACCGGGCCGGTCTGGGGCCTGGTCCGGTCCGTCCAGGCGGAGAGCCCGGACCGGCTGACGCTCATCGACTGGGACGGCCGGCGCGGCACGCTGGCCGCGCTGCGGTCCGCCGTCGAGTCGGGCGAGCCCGAGGCGGCCGTGCGGGCCGGGGCGGTCCTGCTGCCGCGGCTCGGACGCACCCCGGTGCCGGCCGAGGACGCCGGGACCGGCATCTTCGGGCCCGACGGCACGGTGCTGGTCACCGGCGGCACCGGCGGGCTCGGCGCCCTGGTGGCCCGTCACCTCGTGGTGCGGCACGGGGTGCGGCACCTGCTGCTGCTCAGCCGGCGCGGCGCCGCCGCCCCCGGCGCGGAGGAGCTACGGGCGGCCCTGACCGAGGCGGGCGCCGAGACCGTCGCCATCGAGGCCTGCGACGTCTCGGACCGGGACGCCCTGGCGGCGGTGCTCGCCGCGGCCCCGGCCGGCCGGCCGCCGCTCAGCGGGGTCGTCCACACCGCGGGCATCGCGGACAACGGGACGATCGGCACCCAGACCCCCGAGCGGTTCGACGGGGTGCTGCGGCCGAAGGCCGACGCCGCGTGGCACCTGCACGAGCTGACCCGGGACCTCGGGCTGAGCGCGTTCGTCCTGTTCTCCTCCTCGGCCGGGCTGCTGGTCGGCGGCGGGCAGGCCAACTACGCCACGGCGAACGTCTTCCTGGACGCGCTCGCCGAGCACCGGCGGGCGGCCGGACTGCCCGCCGTGTCACTGGCCTGGGGGCTGTGGGCGTCCACGGACGGCATGGCCGGCCAGATGGGCGACGCCGACCTCCAGCGGATGAACCGGCTGGGCATGCCGCCCCTGGAGACCGAGGACGCGCTGCGCCTGTTCGACGCGGCGATCGCCTCCGGCGACCCGGTCCTGGTCCCGATCCGGCTGGACTTCGCGACCCTCGCCAACCGGACCGACGACCTGCCCACCGCCCTGCGCGGCATGGGCCGGGCCCCGACGCGCCGCCGCAACCGGCGGGCCGCCGCCGCGGTGGCCGCCCCCGACCGGGGCTTCGCCGCACGGCTGGCCGAGCTCTCCGAGGCCGACCGGGCCCGCCAGATCTCGGCGCTGGTGCGCGAGCACGTCGCCGGGGTGCTGGGCCACGCGTCCGCCGACTCGGTGGACCCGGACCGGGCGTTCAAGGACATGGGCTTCGACTCGCTCGCCGCGGTCGAGCTGCGCAACCTGCTGAACAAGGCCACCGGCCTGCGGCTGCCGACCACCCTGGTGTTCGACTTCCCCACGCCGGCCACCCTGGTCCAGCACCTGGGCGCCGCGCTGGCCCCGGCCGACGCCGCCCCCAAGTCGCTGGACGCGCAGCTCGAACTGCTGGAGGTCGCGCTGGCGCAGGCCGGTCCGGACGAGGACCATGCCGCCGTCACCGCCCGGCTCAAGGGCCTGCTGCGCCGGTGGACGGAGCAGCAGCCCGACGGGGACGGGACGGCCCAGCGGTTCGACGAGGCCACCGACGACGAGCTGTTCGACTTCCTCGACAACGAGCTCGGCATCGGCTGACCGGCTCCACCTCCCCTCCGGGCGTCCCCGGCCGCCCCCCCGCGGCCCGGGGCCCCGGGCGCCCCCCCCCCCCCCGGGCCCCCCCCCCGGCCCCGCCGGGGTCTGTTAAAAAAAAAACAACC
>NZ_JBHJUK010000013.1:0-54097 GCF_042266225.1 Kitasatospora sp. NPDC056181 | reverse complement strand
CTGGTTCTGTTGTTTATAAGCCACCGCCTCTACAACGCGCTGGGCATGGGCTGCCGGGCACCACCACCCCCCCGGGGGCCCCCGCCCCCCACCCGGCGGCCGGGGACCCGGTCCGCCGCCCGCACGCCGGGACCCGGCCCGGGCCCCGGCCCCTCCCGTTCGCCCCTCCCGACCCCTCCCAGAAGGCTGAGACAGCGATGGCGCACGACGACAAGCTCCGCGAGTACCTCAGGCGGGCGACGGCAGACCTCCAGGAGACCCGTCGCCGGCTGCGGGAGGCGGAGGACGCCCGGCACGAACCCATAGCGATCATCGGCATGAGCGGCCGCTACCCCGGCGGGGTGACCACCCCCGAGGACCTCTGGCAGCTGGTGTCCGACGGCGCCGACGTGGTGTCCGACTTCCCCACCGACCGCGGCTGGAACACCGAGGCGGTGTACGACCCGGAGCCGGGCAAGCCGGGCCGGACGTACGTCCGCCGCGGCGGCTTCCTGCACGACGCCGCCGAGTTCGACGCCGGCTTCTTCGGGCTCAGCCCGCGCGAGGCGCCGGAGGCCGACCCGCAGCAGCGGCTGCTGCTGGAGGTGTCCTGGGAGGCGCTCGAACGGGCCGGCATCGACCCGCAGACGCTGCGCGGCAGCCGGACGGGCGTCTTCGCCGGGCTGATGCACCACGACTACCCGCGCAGCACCACG
The DNA here is from genome assembly GCF_042266225.1 of Kitasatospora sp. NPDC056181. Classification (NCBI taxonomy): domain Bacteria; kingdom Bacillati; phylum Actinomycetota; class Actinomycetes; order Kitasatosporales; family Streptomycetaceae; genus Kitasatospora; species Kitasatospora sp. NPDC056181. The sequence goes on along the minus strand of NZ_JBHJUK010000013.1, from coordinate 53,402 downwards.
GCGGGCAGCATCGTCTCCGGCATCGTCTCCTACACCTTCGGGCTGGAGGGGCCCGCCGTCACCACGGACACCGCCTGCTCGTCCTCGCTGGTGGCGCTGCACCTGGCCTGCCAGTCGCTGCGCGCCGGGGACTCCTCGCTCGCCCTCGCCGGCGGCGTCTGCGTGATGGCGACCCCGCAGCTGTTCATCGAGTTCAGCCGGCAGCGGGCGCTCTCCCCGGACGGCCGCTGCCGGTCCTTCGCCGCCGACGCCGACGGCGCGGGCTGGTCGGAGGGCGCGGGGATGCTCGTCCTGGAGCGGCTCTCGGACGCGCGCCGCAACGGCCACCCCGTCCTCGCGGTGGTGCGCGGCTCCGCGGTGAACCAGGACGGCGCCAGCAACGGCCTGATGGCGCCCAACGGGCCCGCGCAGCAGCGGGTGATCCGGGCCGCGCTGAAGAACGCCGGGCTGGTCGCCGCCGACGTGGACGCGGTGGAGGCGCACGGCACCGGCACGACGCTGGGCGACCCGATCGAGGCGCAGGCGCTGCTCGCCACCTACGGCCAGGACCGGCCGGAGGACCGGCCGCTCTGGCTCGGCTCGATCAAGTCGAACATGGGGCACCCGCAGGCCGCGGCCGGTGTCGCGGGCGTGATGAAGATGGTCCTCGCGCTCCAGCACGAGACCCTGCCGCGAACCATCCACGCCGGGGAGCCGACCCCGCACGTCGACTGGTCGGCCGGCCGGGTGCAGCTGCTGAACGACGAGGTGCCGTGGCCGAGGGGCGAGCGGCCCCGGCGGTTCGGCATCTCCTCCTTCGGGATCAGCGGGACCAACGCGCACGCCATCATCGAGGAGTCCCTCCCCGACGCCGAGGACGCCGCCGACGAGCCGCGGCCCGCCCCCGCGCCGTACCTGGCCTGGCCGGTCTCCGCCCGGGGCGAGGACGCGCTGCGGGCCCAGGCCGCGCGGCTGCACGCCGACCTGCTCGACCGCGCCGGCCTGGACGCCGCCGACGTCGCGTACTCCCTGGCCACCACCCGCTCGCTGTTCGAGAACCGGGCCGTGGCGGCAGGTGCGGACCGCGGCGAGCTCCTCGCCGCGCTGGAGCGGATCGCCACCGGCGAGGACGCGGGCGGCGCGGTGCGCGGCGGCGGCCGGACGGCCTTCCTCTTCACCGGCCAGGGGGCCCAGCGCCCCGGCATGGGCCGCGAGGCGTACGAGGCCTTCCCCGTCTTCGCGGAGGCCTTCGACGCGGTCTGCGCCGAGCTGGACACCCGACTGCCCAGACCCCTGCGCGAGGTGGTGTTCGCCCCCGAGGGCTCGCCCGAGGCCGCGCTGCTCGACCGCACGGTCTTCACCCAGGCGGCGCTCTTCGCGACCGAGGTCGCCCTCTACCGGCTGGTCGAGTCCTTCGGGGTCCGCCCCGACGTGCTCATCGGCCACTCGGTGGGCGAGATCGCCGCGGCCCACGTCGCCGGGGTGCTCTCGACGGCCGACGCGGCGGCCCTGGTCGCCGCCCGCGGCCGGCTGATGGAGGCCCTGCCCGAGGGCGGTGCGATGACCGCCGTCCAGGCCGCCGAGCAGGACGTGCTGCCGCTGCTGGAGGGCCGCGCGGAGCGGCTCGGCATCGCGGCGGTCAACGGGCCGTCCGCCGTCGTCCTCTCCGGCGACGAGGACGCCGTCGCCGAGGTCGCCGGCCTGCTGGCCGACCGCGGCGCCCGCACCCGCCGGCTGCGGGTCAGCCACGCCTTCCACTCCCCGCGGATGGACGGCATGCTGGCCGACTTCGCCGCGGTGCTGGCCGGGCTGACCTTCCGTGAGCCCGCCGTGCCCGTCGTCTCCAACGTGACCGGCGCGCTCGCCGAGGGCGAGGACCTGCGCACCCCCGACTACTGGCTGCGCCACGTCCGCGGCACCGTCCGCTTCCACGACGGGCTGCGCGCGCTGGCCGCCCTGGGCGTCTCCACCTGCCTGGAGATCGGCCCCGGCGCCACCCTCACCGCGATGGCGGGCGAGACCCTCGACGAGGACGTCCTCACCGTCCCGCTGCTGCGCGCCGGGACCCCCGAGCCGCGCGCCCTGACCGCCGCGCTCACCGCCCTGCACCTGCGCGGCGTCGACGTGGACTGGGCCGCGCCGCTCGCCGGCACCGGGCGGCGCCGGGTCGGCCTGCCCACCTACCCGTTCCAGCGCCGGCGCTACTGGGCCGAGCCCGAGGACGGCGCCGACGGCGCCCGCCCGGGCCCGGGGGCGGGCGACGGCGCCTTCTGGTCCGCCGTCGAGCACCGGGACCTCGACCACCTCGCCACCGTCCTCGACGCGGACGGCGACAGCCGCTCCTCCCTGGAGACGCTGCTGCCGCTGCTCGCCGACTGGCGCACCCGCAGCGTCGAGCACGCCACCGTCGAGGGCTGGCGCTACCGGATCGGCTGGCGGCCCCACACCGGCGCCGCCGGTGGCGCGCTCACCGGCGGCTGGCTGCTCGTCCTGCCCGCCGAGGGCGTGGACGAGGAGTGGGCCGGCGCCGTCGCGCGGACCCTTGAGGCGCGTGGCGCCCGGCTCCTGACGCTGCGCGTCGCCGGGGCCGGCGCCGACCGGGAGGCGCTGACCGCGCAGCTCACCGGGGTACTCGCCGGTGCGGCGCCGCTGAACGGCGTGGTGTCGCTGCTCGGCCAGGACGCGGAGCCGGACGCCGGCGCCCCCGCCGCCCCGCGCGGCCTCACCACCACCGTGGCGCTCGTCCAGGCCCTCGCCGACCTGGACACGGCCGCGCCGGTGTGGAGCGTGACGCGCGGCGCCGTCGCGGCGGGCCGCTCCGAGCAGCTGCCGAACCCCGGGCAGGCCCTGGTCTGGGGCCTCGGCCGGGTCGTCGCCCTGGAGAACCCCGGCCTCTGGGGCGGTCTGGTCGACCTCCCCGCCACCGGGGCCCCCGACGCCGCGCTGCTGGCCCGCCTCGCCGACGTCCTCGCCGACCCGGCGGGCGAGGACCAGCTCGCGGTACGGGCCTCCGGCACCTTCGTCCGCCGCCTGGAGCGGGCCACCGCCGACACCAGCCCGCCGCGCGTCGCCTGGCGGCCCACCGGCACGGTGCTCGTGACCGGCGGCACCGGCGCCGTCGGCGCGCACGTCGCCCGCTGGCTGGCCCGGGCCGGTGCCGAGCACCTGCTGCTCACCAGCCGGCGCGGCATCGAGGCCCCCGGCGCCGGCGAGCTCGCCCAGGAGCTCACCCGCATGGGTGCCCGCGTCACGGTGGCCGCCTGCGACGCCGCCGACCGCGACTCGCTCGCCGTGCTGCTGAAGGAGCTGCCCGCCGACGCCCCGCTGACCGCCGTCATGCACGCGGCCGGCGTGCTCGACGACGGGACGGTCGGCTCGCTCACCCCGGAGCGGATCGCCGGGGTGCTGCGGCCCAAGATCGAGGCCGCCCGCAACCTGCACGACCTCACGCGGGACCTCGACCTGACCGCCTTCGTGTCGTTCTCCTCGATCGCCGGCCTGCTCGGCGGCGCCGGCCAGGCCTCGTACGCCGCGGCCAACGCCTACCTCGACGCGCTGGCGGAGCACCGCAGGGCGCAGGGCCTGCTGGCGGCCTCCGTCGCCTGGGGCCCGTGGGGCGGCGGCGGCATGGCCACCCAGGAGGAGATCCAGGAGCGCGCCTGGTGGCGCGGCTTGACCGAGCTGGACCCGGAGCTCGCCGTGAACGCCCTGCACGAGGTGCTGGAGCGCGGCGAGGCCGTCATCGGCGTGGTCGACGCCGACTGGGCGGAACTGGCACCCGCCTTCACCGCCGGCCGGCCCAGCCCGCTGATCGGCGCGCTGCCCGAGGTCAAGGCCGCGACGGCCGGTCCGGCGGGCGGCCCGGCGGCGGGCGGCCCGGCCGACGCCTCCGCGCTGGCCCGCGAGCTGGCCGCGCTCACCGGTGGCGAGCAGCGCAGCACCATCCTCGGGCTGGTCCGCGGCCAGGTGGCCACGGTGCTCGGCCACGACGGCCCCGACGCCGTCCAACCGGGCCGCGCCTTCAAGGACATGGGATTCGACTCGCTGACCGCCGTCGAGTTCCGCAACCGGATGAACGCGGCCACCGGGCTGAAGCTCCCGGCGACGCTGCTCTTCGACTACGCCAACCCCACCACCCTGGCCGAGCACCTGCACGGCGAGCTGGCACCGGCGGGCAGCGGCGGCGGAGCCGGCGTCGCGGCGGAACTCGACCGGCTGGAGGCCGTGGTGGCCTCCCTCGCCCCGGAGGAGATCGAGCGGACGCAGGTCCTCTCCCGCCTCCAGGCCCTGGTGGCCCGGGTGAACGAGGCCCAGGGCACCCGAGGGGCCGGCACGGTCGCGGACCAGCTGGAGGACGCCTCGGCCGACGAACTCTTCGACTTCATCGACAAAGAACTCGGGATCGCGTGACCAGGTTCCTGGACTCTTTCTCAACAGAATTGGTGAGGCCCTGATGGGGAACGAAAAGAAGCTGCTCGACTACCTCAAGCGGACGACCGCCGACCTCGCCCAGACGCGGGAGCGGCTGCGCGACATCGAGGCGGAGCCGATCGCGATCGTGGGGATGGCCTGCCGCTTCCCGGGTGACACGCGTTCCCCGGAAGACCTCTGGGACCTGGTCCTCAACGAGACGGACGCCATCGGCGGGTTCCCCCAGGACCGTGGCTGGGACGTCGGCGGCATGTACGACGCGGACGCCGAGCAGGCGGCCAGCGGTTACACCCGAAGCGGCGGCTTCCTGCACGGTGCCGCCCGGTTCGACGCCGAGTTCTTCGGCATCAGCCCGCGTGAGGCCATTGCCATGGACCCGCAGCAGCGGCTGCTGCTGGAGGCGTCCTGGGAGGCGTTCGAGCGGGCCGGGATCTCGCCGGACTCGCTCAAGGGCGGCCCGGTCGGTGTTTACGTCGGGACCAACGGCCAGTCCTACTTCGGCATGAAGCTGCCGGAGGAGTCGGCGGCCTACATGACCACCGGGACCAACGGCGCGGTGCTGTCCGGCCGGGTCTCCTACGCGTTCGGCTTCGAGGGGCCGGCGGTGTCGGTGGACACCGCGTGCTCGTCCTCGCTGGTCGCGCTGCACCTGGCCGTGCAGGCGCTGCGCCGGGGCGAGTGCTCGATCGCCCTGGCCGGCGGTGTCACCGTGATGGCGACCCCCGACCCGTTCATCGCCTTCGGCAAGGCGCGCGGGCTGGCGGCCGACGGCCGCTGCAAGGCGTTCGCCGACGCCGCCGACGGCACCGGCTGGAGCGAGGGCGCCGGCGTCCTGCTGGTGGAGCGGCTCTCGGTCGCCCGCCGCAACGGCCACCCCGTCCTCGCGGTGGTGCGGGGCTCCGCGGTCAACCAGGACGGTGCGAGCAACGGCATCACCGCGCCGAACGGCCCGTCGCAGCAGCGGGTGATCCGGGCGGCGCTGGCCAACGCGGGCCTGTCCACGGCGGACGTGGACGTGGTGGAGGCGCACGGCACGGGCACCACGCTGGGCGACCCGATCGAGGCGCAGGCGCTGCTGGCCACCTACGGCCAGGGCCGTACCGCCGAACAGCCGCTCCGGCTGGGCTCGGTGAAGTCGAACCTGGGCCACACCCAGGCCGCCGCCGGCGTCGCCGGGATCATCAAGATGGTGCAGGCGCTGCGCCACGAGGTGCTGCCGAGGACCCTGCACGTCGACACCCCGTCCACGCACGTCGACTGGTCGGCCGGGCACGTGGAGCTGCTGCTGGCCCGCACCCCCTGGGAGCGCGGCGAGCGGCCGCGCCGGGCGGGTGTCTCCTCCTTCGGTCTGAGCGGCACCAATGCGCACGTGATCATCGAGGAGGCCCCGGCGGCGGAGGACGTCGTCGAGGAGCCGGGTGCGGGCTGGCCGTCGGGTGTGCCGGTGCCGTGGGTGGTGTCGGGCCGCACGGAGGCCGCGCTGCGGGCGCAGGCCGAGCGCCTGCGGGAGTTCGCGGCGGCCGGTTCGGCGTCGGTGCTGGACACCGGGTTCTCGCTGGCGTCCTCGCGGGCGGTGTTCGACCGCCGGGCGGTGGTGCTGGGCTCGGACCTGGAGGAGCTGACGGCCGCCCTGGAGGGCGTGCAGGCCGGGCGCCGGCTGGAGGGCAAGACGGCGTTCCTGTTCACCGGCCAGGGTGCGCAGCGCGTCGGCATGGGGCGTGAACTCGCCGAGGTGTTCCCGGTGTTCGCGTCCGCGCTGGACGAGGTGTGTGCGTTGCTGGACGCCGAGCTGGGTGTTTCGCTGCGTGGGGTGATCGCAGGTAGCGGCGGGTCGCTGGACGACACGGTGTACACGCAGTCGGCGCTGTTCGCCGTCGAGGTGGCGCTGTACCGCCTGGTCGAGTCGCTCGGGGTGCGGGCGGACTTCCTGGCCGGGCACTCGGTCGGTGAGATCGCGGCCGCGCACGTGGCCGGGGTGCTGTCGCTGGCCGACGCGTGCAAGCTGGTCGCCGCGCGTGGCCGGTTGATGCAGGCGCTGCCGGCCGGCGGTGTGATGGTCGCCGTCCGGGCGTCCGAGGCCGAGGTGCTGCCGCTGCTGAAGGGCCACGAGGCCGAGGCGGGCATCGCGGCGGTCAACGGTCCTTCCTCGGTGGTGGTTTCGGGTGCCGAGGCGGCGGTGCGCGAGGTCGTGGCGAAGCTGGAGGCGGCGGGTACCGGCGTCAAGCAGCTCACGGTGTCGCACGCGTTCCACTCGCCGTTGATGGAGCCGATGCTGGAGGACTTCCGTACGGTCGTCACCGGTCTGGAGTTCGCCGAGCCCAGGCTGGCGGTCGTCTCCAACGTGACCGGCCGGATCGCGGCCGGGGAGGAGCTGCGCGACCCGGAGTACTGGGTGCGTCACGTCCGCCAGGCGGTGCGTTTCGCCGACGGCGTCCGCGCCCTCGAGGAGGCGGGCGTGACCCGGTTCCTGGAGCTGGGCCCGGACGGTGTGCTGACCGGCATGGCCCAGGCCTGCCTGGCCAAGGCCGACGACGCCCTGCTCGTGCCCGCCCTGCGCAAGGGCCGCGACGAGGTCCCGGCCCTGCTGGCCGCCCTCGCCGCCGTGTTCGAGGCCGGCGCGGACGTCGACTGGACGGCGCTGTTCACCGGCACCGGCGCCCACCGCGTCGACCTGCCCACCTACGCCTTCCAGCACGAGCACTACTGGCTCAGCGCCACGCAGGACACGGGCGACGTGTCGGCGTTCGGGCTCGTCGCCACCGAGCACCCGCTGCTCGGTGCGGCCGTCGAACTGCCCGACTCCGGCGGCACCGTGCTGAGCGGCCGGCTCTCCCTCGACACCCACGGCTGGCTGGCCGACCACGTGGTGTCCGGCTCCGTCGTGGTCCCGGGCACGGCACTGATCGAGATGGTGCTCCGCGCGGGCCGGCAGGCCGGCTGCGACCGGGTGGAGGAGCTGGTCCTCGAAGCGCCGCTGGTGCTCGCGGAGCGCGGCGCCGTCCAGGTGCTCGTCCTGCTCGCAGCGGCGGGCGACGGCGGCGTCCGGAACGTGCGGATCTACTCCCGCGACGCCGACGCCGACACCGAGACGGCCTGGACCGGCCACGCCACCGGCGTCCTCGCCCCCGGCCGGGGCACCGCCGCCTTCGACTTCGCGGCGTGGCCGCCCAAGGGCGCCGAGCCGGTCGCGATCGACTCCGTCTACGACGACTTCGCCGCCGGCGGCCTGGCCTACGGGCCGCTGTTCCGGGGGCTGACGGCCGCCTGGAGCCGCGACGGCGAGGTGTTCGCCGAGGTCGTCCTCCCGGACGGCGCGCAGGCCGACGCCGAACTGTTCGCCCTCCACCCGGCCGCCTTCGACGCGGCCCTGCACGCGGTGAGCGTCTCCGACGCGGTCTCGGAGGGCGGCCTGCCGTTCGCCTGGTCCGAGGTCGAGGTGTTCGCGACCGGTGCGACGCACCTGCGGGTCCGGGTCCGGCAGGTGCCGGGCCGGGACGCGGCGGCCCTGGATCTCGCGGACGCCACCGGCAGCCCCGTCGCCTCGGTCGGTTCGCTCGCCGTCCGGCCGGTCTCGGCCGCGCAGATCAAGGCCGCGGCGGCCGCGCACCACGACTCGCTCTTCCGGGTCTCCTGGACGCCCGTCACGGGCGGCGCCGCCCGGGGCACCTGGGCGGTGTCGGGGACGGACGCGGCGGACTGGGCCGGGCGCCTCGGCGTCGTCCCGGTGTCGGACGGCGAGCAGGCCGACCAGGTACTGCTCCCGGCCGGCTGGACCGTCGCATCCGACGAGGACCCGGTGGGCGCCGTGCACGCCGAGACGGAGCGGGTGCTCGCCGCCGTCCAGGCCAGGCTCGCCGAGGCCGGGGCGGAGGGGTCGCGGCTGGTCGTGGTGGTCCCCGGGGCCGGTGCGTCCAACGGTGTCCTCCCGCTGGTCGGGGCCGCCGTCAGCGGGATGATCCGCTCGGCCCAGGCGGAGAACCCGGGCCGGATCGTCCTCGTCGAGCTCGACGAGGACGCCGCGTCGGCCCGTGCCCTGCCGGCCGCGGTGGCCGCCGGGGAGGACCACCTGGCGATCCGCGGCGGCGAGGTCACCACCGCCCGGCTCGCCCGCGTCGCCGTCCCCGCGGTCTCCTCCGGGGAGTCCGCCGAGGGCTCCACCGGGACGGCCGGGCAGGGCTGGGACACGACGGGCACCGTGCTGCTCACGGGCGCGACCGGCGGGCTCGGCGCCCTTCTCGCCCGCCACCTCGTCACCGAGCACGGCGTCCGGCACCTGCTGCTGGTCAGCCGGCGCGGCGCCGCCGCCCCCGGGGCGGAGGAGCTGCGCGCGTCCCTGACCGAGGCCGGCGCCGAGAGCGTCACCGTCGAGGCCTGCGACGTCTCGGACCGGGACGCCCTGGCGGCGCTGCTCGCCACCGTCCCGGCCGACCGGCCGCTGCGCGCGGTCGTGCACGCGGCCGGTTTCCTGGACGACGCCACCATCGCGTCGCTGACCCCCGAGCGGCTGCACGCCGTGCTCCGCCCCAAGGTCGACGCCGCCTGGCACCTCCACGAGCTGACCGCCGGACTCGGCCTGACCGCGTTCGTCCTCTTCTCCTCGGCCGCCGGTGTCCTCGGCGTCCCCGGCCAGGGCAACTACGCGGCGGCCAACGCCTTCCTGGACGCGCTCGCCGGGCGGCGCGCCGCGGCCGGTCTGCCCGCCACCTCGCTCGCCTGGGGCCCCTGGGCCGAGGGCGGCGGCATGGTCGGCACCCTGAGCGAGGCCGACCGCGCCCGCATGGCGCGCGGCGGCATCGTGCCGCTCGGCGCGGAGGAGGGCCTCGCGCTCTTCGACGCCGCCCGCGCGACCGGCGAGGCCGCGCTCACCCCGATCCGGATCGACACGGCGGCCCTGCGCGCCCAGGGCGAGGACCTCGACGCGCTGTTCCGCGGTGTCGTCCCGGTGGCCCGGCGCACGGCCGCACGCGGTGGGCCGGCGGGCGGCGCCGACACCCTCGCCGGCCGGCTCGCCGGCCTCGACCGGGAGGAGCGCGAGCGCCTGCTGCTCCAGGTCGTCCGGGCCCAGGTCGCGGGCGTGCTCGGCCACAGCTCGCCGGACGCGATCGAACCCGAGCGCGCGTTCAGCGAGTTGGGCTTCGACTCGCTCTCCGCCGTCGAGCTGCGCAACGGGCTCAACACCGCCACCGGCCTCCGGCTCCCGGCGACCCTGGTGTTCGACTACCCGTCGTCCTCGGCGCTCGCGGGGCACCTCTACGAGTCGCTGGTCGGCTCGGCCGACGACGCCGCGGACCAGCGGTCCGCCGTCGCGACCGCCGTCTCGTCCGACGACCCGATCGTCATCGTCGGCATGTCCGCCCGCTACCCCGGCGGCGTCACCACGCCCGACGAGCTCTGGGACCTGGTCGTGGAGGGCCGGGAGGCGGTCTCCGAGTTCCCCGAGGACCGTGGCTGGGACACCGGGCGCCTGCACGACCCGACGCGGGAGCGCCCCGACACCACCTACGTCAACCAGGGCGGGTTCCTGCACGACGCGGCGGAGTTCGACGCGGCCTTCTTCCGGGTCAGCCCGAACGAGGCGCTGGCCCTCGACCCGCAGCAGCGGCTGCTGCTGGAGGCGTCCTGGGAGGCGATCGAGCGGGCGGGCATCGACCCGGCCTCGCTCAAGGGCAGCCGGACCGGCGTCTTCACCGGCGTGATGTACCACGACTACCCGACCAGCCACGCGATGGGCAGTGCGGTCTCCGGCCGGGTCTCCTACACCTTCGGCCTTGAGGGCCCGGCGGTGTCGGTCGACACCGCGTGCTCGTCCTCGCTGGTCGCGCTGCACTGGGCGATCCAGGCCCTCCAGCGGAACGAGTGCGAACTCGCCCTGGTCGGCGGCGTGGCGGTGATGGCGACGCCCGAGGTGTTCGTGGAGTTCAGCCGCCAGCGGGGCCTGGCCCCGGACGGCCGGATCAAGGCCTTCTCGGAGGAGGCCGACGGCACGGCCTGGGGCGAGGGCGCCGGCGTGCTCCTGGTGGAGCGGCTGTCGGACGCGCGCCGGCTCGGGCACGAGGTGCTGGCCGTGGTCCGCGGTTCGGCGATCAACCAGGACGGTGCGAGCAACGGCATCACCGCGCCGAACGGCCCGTCGCAGCAGCGGGTGATCCGGGCGGCGCTGGCCAACGCGGGCCTGTCCACGGCGGACGTGGACGTGGTGGAGGCGCACGGCACGGGCACCACGCTGGGCGACCCGATCGAGGCGCAGGCGCTGATCGCCACCTACGGCCAGGACCGGCCGGAGGGCCGGCCGCTCTGGCTCGGGTCCATCAAGTCGAACCTGGGCCACACCCAGGCCGCCGCCGGCGTCGCGGCGATCATCAAGATGGTGCAGGCGATGCGCCACGAGGTGATGCCGAAGACCCTGCACGCCGACACCCCGTCCACGCACGTGGACTGGGAGGCGGGCGACGTCGAGCTGTTGGCCGAGTCCCGGCCGTGGGAGAAGACGGACGGCGTGCTCCGCCGGGCCGGCATCTCCTCGTTCGGCATCTCCGGCACCAATGCGCACGTGATCCTGGAGGAGGCCCCGGCGGCGGAGGACGTCGTCGAGGAGCCGGGTGCGGGCTGGCCGTCGGGTGTGCCGGTGCCGTGGGTGGTGTCGGGCCGCACGGAGGCCGCGCTGCGGGCGCAGGCCGAGCGCCTGCGGGAGTTCGCGGCGGCCGGTTCGGCGTCGGTGCTGGACACCGGGTTCTCGCTGGCGTCCTCGCGGGCGGTGTTCGACCGCCGGGCGGTGGTGCTGGGCTCGGACCTGGAGGAGCTGACGGCCGCCCTGGAGGGGGTGCAGGCCGGGCGCCGGCTGGAGGGAAAGACGGCGTTCCTGTTCACCGGCCAGGGTGCGCAGCGCGTCGGTATGGGTCGTGAACTTGCCGAGGTGTTCCCGGTGTTCGCGTCCGCGCTGGACGAGGTGTGTGCGTTGCTGGACGCCGAGTTGGGTGTTTCGCTGCGCGGGGTGATCGCGGGCGAGGGTGGTTCGCTGGACGACACGGTCTACACCCAGTCGGCGTTGTTCGCCGTCGAGGTGGCGCTGTTCCGCCTGGTGGAGTCGCTGGGTGTGCGGGCGGACTTCCTGGCCGGGCACTCGGTGGGTGAGATTGCGGCCGCGCACGTGGCCGGGGTGTTGTCGCTGGCGGACGCGTGCACGTTGGTGGCGGCGCGTGGTCGGTTGATGCAGGCGCTGCCGGCCGGTGGTGTGATGGTCGCGGTCCGGGCGTCCGAGGCCGATGTGCTGCCGCTGCTGAAGGGCCACGAGGCCGAGGCTGGCATCGCGGCGGTCAACGGTCCTTCCTCGGTGGTGGTTTCGGGTGCCGAGGCGGCGGTTCGCAAGATCGTGGAGAAGCTGGAGGCGGCGGGTACCGGCGTCAAGCAGCTCACGGTGTCGCACGCGTTCCACTCGCCGTTGATGGAGCCGATGCTGGAGGAGTTCCGGGCGGTCGTCACCGGTCTGGAGTTCGCCGAGCCCAGGCTGGCGGTCGTCTCCAACGTGACCGGCCGGATCGCGGCCGGCGAGGAGCTGCGCGACCCGGAGTACTGGGTGCGCCACGTCCGCCAGGCGGTGCGGTTCGCCGACGGCGTCCGCGCCCTCGAGGAGGCGGGCGTGACCCGGTTCCTGGAGCTGGGCCCGGACGGTGTGCTGACCGGCATGGCCCAGGCCTGCCTGGCCGAGGCCGACGGCGCCCTGCTGGTGCCGGCCCTGCGCAAGGGCCGTGACGAGGTCCCGGTCCTGCTGGCGGCCCTCGCCGCGGTGTTCGAGGCCGGCGCGGACGTCGACTGGACGGCCGTCTTCCAGGGAACCGGCGCCCACCGCGTCGACCTGCCCACCTACGCCTTCCAGCGCGAGCACTACTGGCTGGACGCCGGCCCGGTCGCCGCCGGATTCGTCTCCCCGGAGCACCCCTTCCTGGTCTCCTCGGTCGAACTGGCCGGGGACGAGGGCGGGTTGTTCACCGGCCGGCTCTCCGTCCAGACCACGCCGTGGCTGGCCGACCACGCCTTCGGCGGGGCGACGCTCTTCCCCGGCACGGGCTTCGTCGACCTGGCCCTGCACGCCGGCGACCGCGTCGGCTGCGGGCGCGTCGCCGACCTGGTGCTGGAGGCGCCGCTGGTCCTGCCGGAGAAGGGCGCGGCCGACATCCAACTGTCGGTCGCCGGCCCGGACGCGGACGGCTCGCGCCGCTTCACCGTGCACGCGCGCCAGGTGGGTGCGCCGGCCGAGGTGCCGTGGACGCGGCACGCGACGGGCGCCCTCGCGGCGGCGGCCACCCGGCCGTCGTTCGACCTGGCGGCGTGGCCCCCGGCCAGCGCCGAGCCGATCGAACTGGCCGGCATGTACGAGACGTTCGCGGACGGCGGGCTGCTCTACGGCCCGGCGTTCCAGGGCCTGACGGCCGCCTGGCGGCACGGGGACGACGTCCTGGCCGAGGTGGCGCTGCCGCAGGAGCCGACGGCGGGCGCGGACGGGTTCGGTCTGCACCCGGCCGCACTCGACGCGGCCCTGCACGCGATCGGACTGGCGCGGGAGTCGGAGCGGGCGGAGCTGCCGTTCGCCTGGTCCGACGTGGAGCTGTTCGCCACCGGGGCGACCCTGCTGCGGGTGCGGCTGCGCCCGGTGGCCGGCCAGGGCGCGGTGGCCCTCGACGTCGCCGACGCCCAGGGACTGCCGGTGGCCTCGGTCGGCTCGCTGGCCCTGCGGCCGGTGTCCGCCGGCGAGGTCGGCACGGGGGCGTTCCACGACTCCCTCTACCGGGTCGCCTGGACCCCCGCCCCGGCCGGCACCGTCCGGCGGACGGGCACCTGGGCGCTGCTGGCCGACCGGCCGGACGAGCTGGCGGGCCGCCTGGACGCCGTCCCCGCGAAGGAGGCGGCCGCCGCGGTCGGCGCCGATGTGGTGCTGCTGCCGGCGGGCGCGCTGGCCGCCGGTCCGGACGCCCCGGCCACGGCCTCGCCGGAGGCCGTGCGCGCCGAGACGCACCGCGTCCTGGAGGTGCTCCAGGAGTGGCTCGCGGACGAGCGCTTCGCCGCCGCCAAGCTGGTCGTCCTGACCGGCGGCGCGGCGGGCCCGACCGAGGGCGACGGCCCGGGGGCCGACCCCTCGGGCGCGGCCGTCGGCGGTCTGGTGCGCTCCGCCCAGGCGGAGAACCCCGGCCGGATCGTCCTGGTCGACGTGGACGGCGACGAGGCGTCGCTGCGGGCGCTGCCCGCCGTGCTCGCCTCCGGTGAGGAGCAGGCCGCCGTCCGGGCCGGCACCGCCCTGGTGCCGCGCCTGGTCCGGGTGGCCGAGGAGCCGGCCGGTACGGAGCCGCAGTCACCGTGGGACGGCGAGGGCACCGTCCTGATCACCGGGGCGACCGGCGGGCTGGGGCCCGTCTTCGCCCGTCACCTGGTGGCCGAGCACGGCGTCCGGCACCTGCTGCTGCTCAGCCGCCGGGGCGCGGACGCGCCGTCCGCGCCGGAGCTGCGGCGCGAGCTGGAGGCGCTGGGCGCCGAGTCGGTCCGCTTCGCGGCCGCCGACGTCGCCGACCGGGCCGCCCTGGCCGGGGCGCTCGACGGCATCCCCGCCGGGCACCCGCTCACCGCGGTGGTGCACGCGGCCGGTGTGCTGGACGACGCGACCGTCGCCTCCCTCACCCCGGAGCGACTGGACGCCGTCCTGCGCCCCAAGGCGGACGCGGCCTGGCACCTGCACGAGCTGACCCGGGACCTCGGCCTGAAGGCCTTCGTCCTGTTCTCGTCGGTCGGCGGGGTCCTCGGCGGCCCCGGCCAGGGCAACTACGCCGCCGCCAACGCCTTCCTGGACGCCCTCGCCCAGCACCGGGCCGCGGCCGGACTCCCCGCCACCTCGCTCGCCTGGGGCCTCTGGGGCACCGGCGGCATGGGCGGCGGCCTCTCCGACGCCGACGTTCGGCGCGCCGCCCGCTCCGGCGTCGCGGCGCTGACCGAGGAGCAGGGCACGCGGCTCTTCGACGCGGCGCTCGGGACCGGCCTGCCGGCCCTCGTCCCGGTGGCCCTGGACCTCAGGACGCTCGGCCGCGCGGGCGCCGACCAGTTGCCGTCCCTGTTCCAGGGGCTGGTGCGCCCGGCCGTCGCCCGGCGCACGGCGGGGACCACCGCCTCCGGTGCCGACGCCCTGCGGGGCCGGCTCGCCGCGGCCTCGTCCGACGACGAGCGCGAGGCGGTCCTCGTCGAGCTGGTGCGCGGTCAGGCCGCGCTGGTGCTCGGCCACAAGGACACGGACTCGATCGAGGTCGAGCGCGCCTTCGGCGAGCTGGGCTTCGACTCGCTGACGTCGGTGGAGTTCCGCAACCGCATGGGGGAGGAGACCGGTCTGCGGCTGCCCGCCGGCCTGATCTTCGACTACCCGAGCATCCGGGTCCTCGCCCGGCACCTGCGGGAGCAGCTCGCCCCGCAGACTCCGGTGGCCGCCGCCGACGGGCTGCCCGCCGACCCGGAGGCACGGGTGCGGCTCGCCCTCCAGTCGATCCCGCTGGCACGGCTGCGGGAGACCGGGCTGATGGAGAGCCTGCTCGAACTGGCCGGGCTCGGCGAGCCCGCCGGTGACGCGGCGGAGGACCGGGGCGGCGACGCCGAGGACATTGACGACATGGACGCCGAGAGCCTCATCTCGATGGCGCTCAACGACACGACGCGGGAGGCGTGAGGCCGACATGGGCCAGAACGATTCGAAGCTGGTCGAGGCACTGCGGTCCTCGCTGAAGGAGACCGAGCGCCTGCGGGAGCAGAACCGCAAGCTCGTGACGGCCACGCGTGAGCCGATCGCGATCGTCGGCATGGCCTGCCGCTTCCCCGGCGGCGCGGCCGGCCCGGACGAGCTCTGGGAGTTCGTCCGGGACGGCCGGGACGGCATCAGCCGCTTCCCCGCCGACCGCGGCTGGGACCTCGAACGGCTCCACGACCCGCAGAGCGAGCGGGCCAACACCAGCTACAGCGACCAGGGCGGCTTCCTGCACGACGCGGGGGAGTTCGACGCCAGGTTCTTCGGCATCGGCCTGCGCGAGGTGGCCGGCCTGGACCCGCAGCAGCGGCTGATGCTGGAGACCTCCTGGGAGGCGATGGAGCACGCCCGGATCCGTCCGGCCACGCTCCAGGGCACCCGGACGGGCGTCTTCACCGGCGTGATGTACCACGACTACCCGAACAGCTTCGGCAGCGGGAACATCGTCTCCGGCCGGGTCGCCTACGCCTTCGGCCTGGAGGGGCCGGCGGTGTCGGTGGACACCGCGTGCTCGTCCTCGCTGGTCGCCCTGCACCTGGCCGTGCAGGCGCTGCGCCGGGGCGAGTGCGACCTCGCGCTGGCCGGCGGTGTCACCGTGATGGCGACCCCGGGCACCTTCGTGGAGTTCAGCCGCCAGCGCGGGCTGGCACCCGACGGGCGCTGCAAGGCGTTCGCCGAGGCGGCGGACGGCACCGGCTTCGCCGAGGGCGTCGGCGTGCTCCTGGTGGAGCGCCTCTCGGACGCCCGGCGCAACGGCCACCGCATCCTGGCGGTGGTACGGGGTTCGGCGGTGAACCAGGACGGTGCGAGCAACGGCCTGACGGCGCCGAACGGCCCCTCGCAGCAGCGGGTGATCCGGGCGGCGCTGGCCGACGCCGCGGTGGCGCCGGCCGACGTCGACGTGGTGGAGGCGCACGGGACGGGTACGACGCTGGGCGACCCGATCGAGGCGGACGCCCTGCTCGCGACGTACGGCCAGGACCGGCCGGAGGGCAGCCCGCTCTGGCTGGGCTCGGTGAAGTCGAACCTGGGGCACACGCAGGCCGCGGCGGGCGTCGCCGGGGTCATCAAGATGGTCCAGGCGCTGCGGCACGAGGTGCTGCCGAGGACGCTGCACGTGGACGCGCCGTCCTCGCACGTGGACTGGACGGCGGGCGACGTCGAGCTGCTGACGCGGGAACAGCCGTGGGAGCGGAAGGACGGTGCGCCGCGCCGGGCCGGCGTCTCCTCGTTCGGCATCAGCGGGACCAACGCGCACGTGATCCTGGAGGAGGCGCCGGCGGCCGAGGAGGCCGCCGAGGAGCCGGGTGCGGGCTGGCCGTCGGGCGTGCCGGTGCCGTTCGCGCTCTCCGGCCGCACGGAGGAGGCCCTGCGGGCCCAGGCGGACCGCCTGCACGCGTTCGTCGCCGCCGACGCCCCCCGCCTGCCGGACGTCGGCCTCTCGCTGGCGTCCTCGCGGACGGTGTTCGACCGGCGCGCGGTGGTGCTGGGTTCGACGCGCGAGGAGCTGCTGGCCGCCCTGGCCGCGGTGGCCGAGGGCGGCTCCCCGGAGCTGCGGAGCGGCCGCACGGCGTTCCTGTTCACCGGGCAGGGTTCGCAGCGCGTCGGCATGGGGCGTGAACTGGCCGGGGCCTTCCCGGTGTTCGCGTCCGCGCTGGACGAGGTGTGCGCGCTGCTGGACGCCGAGCTCGGCGTCTCGCTGCGCGAGGTGATCGACGGCGACGGCGGTTCGCTGGACGACACGGTCTACACGCAGACGGCGCTGTTCGCCGTCGAGGTGGCGCTGTACCGCCTGGTCGAGTCGCTCGGTGTCCGGGCGGACTTCCTGGCCGGCCACTCGGTCGGCGAGGTCGCCGCCGCGCACGTCGCCGGGGTGCTGTCGCTGGCCGACGCCTGCAAGCTGGTCGCCGCGCGCGGCCGGCTGATGCAGGCGCTGCCGGCCGGCGGCGTGATGGTCGCCGTCCGCGCCTCCGAGGCCGAGGTGCTCCCGCTGCTGGAGGGCCGGGAGGCCGAGATCGGCATCGGGGCCGTCAACGGCCCCGACTCCGTCATGATCTCGGGTGCCGGGAAGGCGGTCCGGGAGGTGGTGGAGCGGCTGGAGGCGAAGGGTGTCGCCGTCAGGCAGCTGCCCGTCTCGCACGCCTTCCACTCGCCGCTGATGGAGCCGATGCTGGAGGACTTCCGGGCCGTGGTCCGGAGCCTCTCCTTCGCTGAGCCCAGGGCCGCCGTGGTCTCCAACGTCACCGGCCGGATCGCCGCCGGCGAGGAGCTGTGCGACCCGGACTACTGGGTGCGCCACGTCCGCCAGGCCGTCCGCTTCGCCGACAGCATCCGGGCGTTGGAGGAGGCCGGCGTCACCCGCTACCTGGAGCTCGGCCCCGACGGAATCCTGTCCGGCATGGCCCCCGCCTGCCTGGACAGGCCCGGCGACGCCCTGATCGTGCCCGCCCTGCGCAAGGGCCGCGACGAGGCCCCGGTCCTGCTGGCCGCCCTCGCCGCCCTGTTCGAGGCCGGCGTGGACGTCGACTGGACGGCCCTCTTCGACGGCACCGGCGCCCGCCGCACCGACCTGCCGACCTACGCCTTCCAGCACGAGCGCTTCTGGCTCGACGCGGCGGCCGACCTGAGCGACGCGGCCGCGTTCGGACAGGTCGATGCCGGGCACCCGTTCCTGCGGGCCGGCGTCGAACTCCCCGACTCCGACGGGCTGGTCCTGACCGGGCGGATCGGGCTGGACACCCACCGCTGGCTCGCCGACCACACGGTCGCGGGCACGGTCCTGCTGCCGGGGGCGGCCATGGCCGACCTGGTGCTCAGGGCGGGCCGGCAGGTCGGCTGCGAGCGGATCCGGGACCTGACCCTGACCGCCCCGCTGGTGCTGCCCGAGAGCGGCGCCGTCGTGCTCCAGGTGGTGCTCACCGGCGCGGACGAGGACGGCGAGCGCGAGGCCCGGGTGTACGCACGGGCCGGCGACGCGGAGGACGGTACCGAGTGGACGCGGCACGCCACCGGTGTGGTGGCGGCGGCCCACGGCGCGCCGGCCGCCGACGGCGCCGCGTGGCCGCCGCCGGGCGCGCAGCCCGCCGACGTGGCGCAGCTGTACGCGGACCTGGCGGAGAGCGGTCTGGTCTACGGGCCGGTCTTCCAGGGGCTGCGCGCCGCCTGGACGCTGGCCGACGAGGTGTTCGCCGAGGTCGTCCTGCCGGACGGCGCGCAGGCCGACGCCGAGTCCTTCTCCCTGCACCCGGCCGCCTTCGACGCGGCCCTGCACGCGGTGGGCCTGTCCCCGGCCGTGGGCGACGGCGGCCTGCCGTTCGCCTGGTCCGACGTCGAGGTCTTCGCGACCGGCGCGACCGCCCTTCGGGTGCGGGTCCGGGCGGCGGACGAGCCGGGCGCCGTGACGCTCGACCTGGCCGACGGCGAGGGCCGCCCGGTGGCCTCGATCGGCTCCCTGGCCGTGCGCCCGGTGCCGGCCGGCGGGCTGAGGCCGTCCGGCACCGGCGACGCGCTGTTCCAGCTGGACTGGCTGGTCGTCCCCACGCCCAAGTCCGTTGCCGGTACGGCGGGCTGGGCCGTGCTGGGCGGCGACGTGCCCGCGCTCGGGGCCGGCACGCCGGTGCATCCGGACTTCGACGCGCTGGCCGCTTCGCTGGACGCGGGTGACGCCGTTCCCGAGGTGGTCGTCCTGCGGCAGCCGCCGGCGGCCGGCGCGGGCACCGCGGAGCACGCGCACGCGACGGCCCGGTACACCCTGGAGGTCCTCCGGCGCTGGGTCGTGGACCCGCGCCTCGACGCCTCCCGCCTGCTGGTCCTCACCGAGGGCGCGGTGGCGGTCTCCGCCGACGAGGCCGTGCCGGGGCTCGCCGAGACCCCGGTCTGGGGCCTGCTGCGCTCCGTGCACCAGGAGTACCCGGGCCGCTTCACCACGGTCGACGCCGAGATCGCCGGGACCGCGCCGCGCCTGCTGGCGGCCGCGGTGGCCCTGGACGAGCCCGAGCTCGCGGTCCGCGCAGGCCGGCTGCTGGCCCCCCGCCTGCGCCGGGCGTCGCAGATCGACGCGGACGGCGGGACGCCCGTGTTCGACCCCGAGGGCACCGTGCTGATCACCGGCGGCACCGGCGGGCTCGGCCGGGTCGTCGCCCGGCACCTGGTGACGGCGCACGGCGTGCGGCACCTGCTGCTGGTCAGCCGCCGCGGCGAACACGCCTCGGGCGCCGTGGAGTTCCGCGACGAGCTGCTCGAGGCGGGCGCCGCGGGCGTCACCCTCGCCGCCTGCGACGTCGCCGACCGTTCGGCCCTGGCCGGGCTGCTCGCCGCGGTGCCGGCCGCGCACCCGCTGACCGCCGTGGTGCACTCGGCCGGCGTGCTGGAGGACGGCACCATCGCCACGCTGTCCCCCGAGCGGCTGGAGCGGGTGATGCGTCCGAAGGTGGACGCCGCCGTGGCCCTGGACGAGCTGACCCGGGACGCCGGCCTGGCCGCGTTCGTCCTGTTCTCCTCGCTGGCCGGCACCATGGGCAGCGCGGGGCAGGCCAACTACGCCGCGGCCAACGCCTTCCTGGACGCCCTTGCGCAGCGGCGCAGGGCCGCCGGCCTGGCCGCCGTCTCGCTCGGCTGGGGCCTGTGGAGCGCGACCCTCGGCATGGCCGAGTCGATCAGCGAGGCCGACCGGCAGCGCCTCGCGGCCTCGGGCATCCTGCCGCTCTCCACCGACGAGAGCCTGGAGCTCTTCGACGCGGCGCTGCGCGCCGACCGGGCCGCACTGATGCCGGTGCGGCTCGACACGGCGCCGATCAGGGCCATGGCGTCCGTGATCGACGTGCCGGCGGTGCTGCGCGAGCTGGTGCGGGTGCCGGTGCGCCGGTCCCAGGGGGCGGGCGCCACGGGCGGTCTGCCGGCCGACTTCGCCGCTCTGGACGCCGCCGAGCAGGAGCGGATCCTGCTGGGCGTCGTGCTGAGCCGCACGGCCGTCGTCCTCGGCTACGCCTCGGCGGACGAGGTGGAGCCGGAGCGGGACTTCCTGGAGGCCGGCGTGGACTCGCTGTCCGCGACGGAGATCCGCAACGTGGTGAACAAGGCGACCGGTGCGGACCTGACCACCAGCGCCCTGTTCGACCACCGCAACCCGGTGGCGCTCGCCGCCCACCTGCGCGAGCGGCTGGCCGCCGTCGGAGAGCGGGCCGCGCGGCCCGGCCCGGCCGCGGCGGCCGCGGAGAGCCCGGGGGAGGACCCGGAGTCCTTCCGCGGCCTGTTCCGCCAGGCGGTCCTCAACGAGAACCTGCCGGGCGGCATCCGGCTGCTGAAGGCGGCCGGGCACATCCGGCCCTGGTTCCACTCGCTGGCCGACCTGGAGAAGGCGGCCGCCGAGGGCGGTCAGGGCCCGGCGCTCCCCGAGCCGGTGCGGCTGGCGCGCGGGACGCAGGGCCCGGCGCTGGTCTGCCTGCCGTCGCCGATGGCGATGGGCGGCGCCCAGCAGTACGCCAGGTTCGCGGCGGGCTTCCGCGACGTGCGGGACGTGGTCGCCCTGCCCGTGATCGGCTTCCACGCCGACGACCGGCTGCCGGCGACCGCGGCGGCGGCCGTGGAGGCCTTCGCCGCGCAGATCCTCCAGGCGGCCGACGGGCAGCCGTTCGTGATCGTCGGCTACTCGTCCGGCGGGCAGTTCGCGCACGCCGCGGCGGAACACCTGGAGGCCGCGGGGACCCCCGCGGCCGGGGTGGTGCTCCTCGACTCCTACCTGCCGAACACCGGCGACGACGACAACCAGTCGCACGGGTTCTGGGGGCAGATGATGGTCGGCATGTTCGACCGGGAGGACGACTTCGGGGGGTTCAACGTGACCCGCCTGGGCGCCATGGGCCGCTACGTCGAACTGATCGGCGGTCTGCGGCCCGCCGAGATGAAGACCCCGGTGCTGTTCGTACGGCCCACGGAGTCCTTCGTGGCCGTACCCAAGGCCGGTGAGGAGGAGTGGCGGGCGGTCTGGCCGACCACGCACACCCTCACCGAGATTCCGGGTACGCACTTCACCATCATCGAGGCCTATGCGGCGGACGCTGCCGCGGTCGTCGAGGACTGGGTGTCGGTGACGTGCCGTCAGTTTGCGTCCGGCCGTTGAGGAATTGCCGGGCTCTGGGGTTCGTAGGGGCTGCTTAGGGGTCTGTCCGGGGAAGGCGGCTCGTATAGCGTGCGTCCACAGGACACAGGTCCCGTGACGCCGTCAGTACGGGCACGTCCTCCCCGGTGGACCCAGGCAGTTCAGCCCGGAGGTGGGTAATTTCGCCGGACAAATCGGAGAGGAATACAACGATGTCTAGACCGCCGAGTGCCAAGGGTGTTGTTTCCTTCGGGAAATACAAGACCTGGTACCGCGTGACCGGGGACCTGACTTCCGGCAGGCCCCCGGTGGTGGTACTGCACGGGGGCCCCGGCAGTACCCATGATTACCTGCTGGCGCTCACCGAACTCGCCGACGCCGGCTGGCCGGTCATCCATTACGACCAGATCGGCAATGGCGGTTCCACCCATCTCCCTGACCGGGGGAAGGACTTCTGGACCGTCCAGCTCTTCAAGGACGAACTGGACAACCTGCTCAACACGTTGAACGTGGCGGACGACTACATCCTGTTCGGCCAGTCCTGGGGCGGCATCCTCGGTGCCTCCCACGCGGCCGAGCAGCCGGCCGGCCTGCGGGGGCTGGTCATCGCCAACTCGCCCGCCTCCTACGTCCTGTGGCTCCAGGAGATGGAGGTGCTGCGGGCCGCCCTGCCCGCGGACATCCAGGAGACGCTGCGCCACCACGAGGCGGCCGGCACGACGGACAACGAGGAGTACTTCGCGGCGATGCGGGTCTTCTACGACCGCCACGTCTGCCGGGTCGTGCCCTGGCCACGGGACTTCGTCGCCTCCTTCATGGAGATCTACGACGACCCGACCGTCTACTACACCATGAACGGGCCCAACGAGTTCCACGTGGTGGGGACGCTCAAGGACTGGTCCGTCGAGGACGAGCTGGACCGCATCAAGGTGCCGACCCTGCTGGTCACGGGTCGGCACGACGAGGCCACGCCGGCCACGGTGCAGCCGTACTTCGACCGGATCCCCGAGGTCCGCTGGGAGATCCTGGAGGACTCCAGCCACCTCCCCCACCTGGAGGAGCCCGAGCGGTTCAAGGAGATCCTGCTCGGCTACCTCGAAGGACTGCTCCCCGGCGCCGGGCTGCCCCCCGGCGACGAGATACCACCCGGAGGTCGTGGATGACGGCGAGCACATCACGGGTACACGCGTACCCGTTCAGTCCTGCCCGTGCCCTTGAGCTCGACCCCGCCTACGCGCAGTTGCGCGCCGAGGAGTCGCTGAGCCGGGTGCGGATGCCGTTCGGCGAGCCCGGCTGGCTCGTCACCCGGGCCGCGGACGTGCGACTGGTGATGAGCGACCCCCGGTTCAGCCGGGAGCTCGCGAACGCCGGCGACCCGCCCCGGCTGCGCGAGGTCGACGTCTCGGGCACCGGTCTGCTCGGCATGGACCCGCCCGACCACGCCCGCGTCCGCAAGATCATGGCGAAGGTGTTCACCGCCCGCCGGGTCGAGACGATGCGGGAGGCGACCCAGCAGACCGTCGACGGGCTGCTCGACGACCTGGTCGCCGGCTCCGGGGACCGCGTCTTCGACGTGGTCGAGTCGCTGGCCTTCCAGATCCCCTCGGCGGTCATCGGCAAGCTGATGGGCCTGGAGGACAAGGACCAGCAGAACATCAAGGAGTGGTCCCAGGCCATCATGTCCACGGCCGAGGGCAGCGAGGACTCCGTCCGCGAGGGCTTCGAGGCGCTGTTCGGGTACGTCGCCGAGCTGGTGGCGACCCGCCGGGCCAACCCCACCGACGACCTGGTCGGCATCATGGTCGACGCCCGGGACGAGGGGCAGCGCCTCAGCGAGGAGGAACTCGCCACCCACATCGTCGGGTTGATCACCACCGGCGCCGAGACCACCTCCTCGCAGATCCCGAACTTCCTGTACGCGATCCTCACCCACCCCGACCAGCTCGCCCTGCTGCGCGAGGACCCGGCGCTGGTGCCGCGGGCGGTCGAGGAGCTGCTGCGCTGGATCCCGTTCAACTCCGCCGCGCTCTTCCCCCGTTGCGCGAGGGAGGACGTGGAGCTGCGGGGCACGACGGTCCGCGCGGGCGAGTACCTGCTGCCGTCGCTGTCGGCGGCCAACCGCGACCCGGCGGTCTTCGCCGACCCGGAGCGGCTGGACATCACCCGTGAGCACAACCCGCACATCGCCTTCGGGCACGGCGCGCACCACTGCGTGGGCGCCCAACTCGCCCGGCTGGAGCTTCAGGTGATGCTCGGCACGATGGTGCGGCGCTTCCCGGAGCTGGCCCTGGCCGACGATCCGGAGAGCGTCCCCTGGAAGCAGGGCCTGGTGCGCGGCCCGCTCGGTCTGCGGGTGACCTGGTGAGCGAACTGCCCGGAACACGCTGGAACATCACCGTCGACACGGTCGCCTGCATCGGCTCGTCGATGTGTGTGGCCGCGGCGCCGCGTCACTTCGTCATGAACGAAGCCGACAAGGCCGTCGCGCTGGCCGGCACGGTCGGCCCCGACCAGGCGGTGCTCGACGCGGCCGAGACCTGTCCGGCCCTCGCCATCACGGTCACCGACGCAGAGACCGGCCGTCAACTGGCCCCAGAGGCCTGAGAGG
Organism: Kitasatospora sp. NPDC056181; assembly: GCF_042266225.1. Classification (NCBI taxonomy): domain Bacteria; kingdom Bacillati; phylum Actinomycetota; class Actinomycetes; order Kitasatosporales; family Streptomycetaceae; genus Kitasatospora; species Kitasatospora sp. NPDC056181. The sequence goes on along the minus strand of NZ_JBHJUK010000013.1, from coordinate 29,516 downwards.
TACCTCCATGAACACCGTGACAAGAGCGGACACCGCGATCAGAGCGGAGACCGCGATCGTCTTCCCCGGCATGAGCGCCTCCCCCTTCACCGAGGTCGGCAAGTTCATGCTGATCAACCCGGCCGCCCGCGAGCTCGTGGCGCGGGCGGACGAGGCGCTCGGCTACGACCTGCTCGACCGGTTCCGGGACGACCAGGACCGCGGCGACTACTCGGAGGCCTCCCAGGTGGCCTTCCTGGTGAACTGCCTGGCCTCCGCGGAGTGGGCGGCCGGACAGCTCGGCTTCGTGCCCGAGGTGTGCACCGGCCCCAGCTTCGGCGAGAAGGTCCTCGCCGCGTACTCGGGCGCGCTCTCCTTCGAGGACGCCGTCGTGATGACGGCCGAGGTCGCCCGCTGCATGGAGGACTGGTTCCGCACCGAGCACCAGGACGTCGTGACGCACTCCTTCCTGCGCACCCCGCAGGAGCAACTGAAGGAGCTGTTCACCGAGTTCGACGAGCGCGGCGAGTTCCACGAGGTGTCGTGCTACGTCGACCACGACTTCCACATGGTGTCGATGCGCGAGCCGAGCCTGGAGTGGTTCCTGCCGAGGCTGCGCTCGCTGGGCGGCATGTCGCTCTACACGATGCGGCCCCCGGTGCACTGCACGGCCTTCGGCGCGCTCCGGGACCGGGTCGAGCAGGAGGTCTTCGGCCGGCTCGCGTTCCAGGACCCGAAGCTCCCGGTGGTCGCGGACCAGGACGGCCGGGTCCTGACGACCGCCGCCGAGGTGCGCGCCATGCTGCTCGACAGCTTCGTCACGCCGATGCGGTGGCCGGCGGTCGTCGCCTCGCTGAAGGACCTCGGCGTGAGCAGGGTCTGCGTGTCGGGGCCCGACTCGCTGTTCGGCCGCGTCCCGGTGACCCGCGACAACTTCGAGGTCGTCGCGGCCTCGCCCGCCGCCGCCATGCGTCCGCGCTCCCGCGCCCGCCGGGCGGCGGCGGACGCGGCCTGAGCCCGTTCCACCCGGGCACCGCCCGGCACCCCCCTCATCCGCCTCCACCTCACCGACCAGGGAGACCACCCATGTGGGACGAGACCTTCGAAGAGATCCTGCTCACCTACCTGCCGTTCCTCGACGAGGACGAGAAGCTCGAGGCCGACACGCCGCTGCGTGACCTCGGCCTCGACTCCCTCGGCACCGTCGAGCTGCTGGCCTCGCTGGAGAACGCCTACGACGTGCGCTTCCAGGACGACGCGCTGAGCCTGGAGACCTTCCGGTCGCCGGGCGTCCTGTGGGCGGCGCTCTCCTCGCTGCTCCAGCCGGCCGCGTGATGGCCGGGCCGTCTGCGCACACGCTCGCCGGGCGGTTCCTGCGCGGTCTGGCCCTCTCGCCGCAGCGCGCGGCGTTCCGGGCCGGGGCCGAGACGCGCACGTACGAGCAGACCCACGAGCTGGCCCTGCGCTGGGCCGGCTCGCTGCTCGCCGCGACGGACGGGCGGCCCGCGGCCGTCGGCGTCCTCGCGGGCAAGGGCGTCACCGCCTACACCGGCATCCTGGCGGCGCTCTACGCGGGCGCCGCCGTGGTGCCGCTGCGGCCCGACTTCCCGCAGGCCCGGACCAGGGCGATGCTGGACGCGGCGCCGCTGTCGGCGGTCATCGCGGACGGTCCGGGCAGCGCCGCGCTGCCCGGACTGCTCGGGCCCGGGAGCGACGTCCCGGTGCTCGTCCCGGACGACGCGGTGCTGGGCACCGGCCTGCGCCGGGTCGACGTCCAGGGCCGGCACGCGCTCGACGCGCCCGTCGCCGTCGCCCCGGAGGACCGCGCCTACCTGCTGTTCACCTCGGGCTCGACCGGGCGGCCCAAGGGCGTGCCGCTCACCCACGGCAACACCGCGCACTACTTCGACCTGCTCGACCGGCGCTACGACTTCAGCCCGGACGACGTGTTCTCCCAGACGTTCGACCTGAACTTCGACTGCTCGCTGTTCGACCTGTTCTGCGCCTGGGGCGCCGGGGCGACCGCCCACTGGGTGCCGCCCCAGGGCTACCGGGACCTGCCCGGCTACCTGGCCGAGCACCGGATGACGGTGTGGTTCTCCACCCCCAGCGGCATCTCGCTGGCCCGCCGCACCGGCGCCCTCACCCCGGGCGCGCTGTCCGGCCTGCGCTGGAGCTTCTTCGCCGGCGAGGCGCTGAAGTGCCAGGACACGGCCGACTGGCAGCAGGCGGCACCCGGCTCGGTCGTCGAGAACCTGTACGGCCCCACCGAGTTCACCGTCACCATCGCCGCCCACCGCTGGGACCCGCAGCTCTCGCCGGGCCTGGCCGTCAACGGCGTGGTGCCGATCGGGGCCGTCCACGAGGGCCACGAGTACGCCCTGCTGGACGCGGACGGCCGGGTGGTGCCCGACGAGGGCGAACTCTGCATCTCCGGACCGCAGATGGCCCCCGGTTACCTCGACCCCTCCGACGCCGCCGGCCGCTTCGTCGAGCGCGACGGCCGGACCTGGTACCTCACCGGCGACCGGGTCCGGCGGGTCGGTGATCCGGCCGCAGGCCAGCTCGCCTACCTCGGCCGGATGGACGCGCAGGTCCAGCTCCAGGGCTGGCGGGTCGAGCTCGCCGAGATCGACCACGCGCTGAGCACCGTCGAGGGCGTCACGGAGGCCGTAACGGTGGACGCGGTGACGGACGACGGCACCCAGCTCGTCGTCTTCTACACCGGCCCCGAGGCGGTCCGCCCCGCCGCGTTCGCGAAACAACTGGGAGAGATCATTCCGCAAGGGCTCCTGCCCAAGCGGTATGTACTGCTCGGTGAATTGCCGCTGAACGCCAACCGGAAAGTCGACCGCAAGGAACTGAGGATTCGCGCGGTCGCCCTGATTGCCGCAGGTAAAGAAGCCGGCGGCAGTAGGGGGAACTAGGGGTGGTGTGTCCGGCCCTCCGCTAAGTAGCGTCGTTGGGGATTGAATCCCCCATTCGAGGTCCGCGCCGGCCGATTTGCCCGGCCGGCGCGGGTCCCGGATTCGGCGACAGGAGAATGGCGTTGGACACCCTTTCCTACGGGGATCGAATAACCGCAGAAATAACCGCTGCGGGGAATTCCGGCCGCACCGGACTCGTTCATGAACTGCTGGCCGAAGCGGTGGCCGACTCGGCCGGCTCGACGGCCGTCAGCGACACCGCCGGCAGCTGGACGTACGAGCAGCTGGACACCCACGCCCAGGCGTTCTCCGCCTGGCTGGCCGACCAGGGCCTGCGCCGCGGCGACCGGCTCGTGGTGCAGGTCCCCACCACCAGGGAACTGGTCGCCATGTTCTTCGGCGCCGCCATGCGCGGCGTCGTCTTCGTCCCGCTCAACCCGGGGATGAAGAACTTCCACCTCGGGCCCGTCCTGGAGAACGCGGAGCCGGCCCTGGTGCTGGTGACCGCGGCCGCCGCGGAGAACGTCGAAACCCTCACCGGGGCCGTCGTCCGCGACCAGGACTCGGTCTGGACCGAGATCGAGAAGTACACCGAGGCCGGCGCCCGCACCGAGCACGCCGCGGTCGAACCGGACGACGTGGCCGTCCTCGTCTACACCTCGGGTTCGACCGCCGCCCCCAAGGCGGTGATCTGCCCGCACGCCCAGATCACCTTCGCGTCCGCGGCCATCGAACAGGTCATCGGCTACCGCCCGGACGACGTGGTCTTCTGCCGCTTCCCGATCTCCTGGGACTACGGCCTCTACAAGGTCCTGCTCTCCGTCCTCGGCCGCTCCGAGATCGTCCTCGCCGACGGCGCCTCGGACCTGGTGCTGCTGCGCCGCATCCGCGAGTCCGGGGCCACCATCGTGCCGATCGTGCCCTCGCTGGCCGCGATGATCGTGCGCCTCGCCGAGCGCGAGGACGACCCGGCGCCGAAGGTCCGGCTCTTCACCAACACCGGCGCCGCACTGCCGCAGGCCACCATCGACGCGCTGCGGGCCAAGTTCCCCGGCTGCCGGGTGGTCCGCCAGTACGGGCAGACGGAGTGCAAGCGCATCACCGTCATGCCGCCCGAGCAGGAGCGCGAGCGTCCCGACGCGGTCGGCCTGCCGCTGCCCGGCACCGAGGTGCTCATCCTGGACGAGGACGGCCGCGAGCTGCCCGCCGGGGAGACCGGCGAGATCGTCGCCGTGGGCCCCCACGTCATGCCCGGCTACTGGCGCAACCCCGAGCAGACCGCCCGGGCGTTCCGCACCGACCCCGTCACCGGCGACCGCCGCCTGCACACCGGCGACTACGGCCGGCTCGACGAGGACGGCTACCTGTACTTCGACGGCCGGCGCGACGACATGTTCAAGCGCAAGGGCGTGCGGATGAGCACCGTCGAGATCGAGTCCGCCGCCACCGACATCGACGGCGTGCGCGCCGCCGCCGTGCTGCCCCCCGAGGGGGAGCGCGACCTCGTCCTGTTCGTCGAGACCGAGCGCGGCCGGGCCGAGGTCCTGCGCGAGCTCAACGCCCGCCTGGAGGCCCAGAAGGTGCCCTCCACCTGCTACGTCGTCGACGCGATACCGCTCACCCAGAACGGCAAGAACGACAAGAAGAAGCTCGTCGAGCTTCTTGAGGGGACCTCCAAGTGACCCGTTACGCCGACCTCGCGGAGCGCTACGGCACTCCGCTGTACGTCTACGACCTCGACCGGGTCCAGGCGGCCAGGGACGACCTCTTCGCCTCGCTCCCGGAGGGCTTCGAGCTCTTCGCCGCGGTCAAGGCCAACCCGCACCCGGAGGTCCTCCGGGCCCTGCGGGAGGGCTCCGACCACGCCTGCCGCGCGGAGATCAGCTCCACCGGCGAGCTCACCGCCGCCCTGACCGCCGGGTTCGACCCGGCGGAGATCCTCTACACCGGCCCCGGCAAGACCGACGGCGAGCTGGACGAGGCGATCGCCAAGGGCGTGCGGATGTTCTCCGTCGAGTCGGCCACCGACCTGGAGCACATCGGCGCCGTCGCCGTGCGCCACGATGTCGTCGCCGACGCCCTCCTGCGCATCAACAGCGTCTCGGCGAGCGCCACCACCAGCATCCGGATGACCGGCGCCCCCTCGCAGTTCGGCATCGACAGCGAGACCCTCGTCGAGCTGATGCCGCGGCTGCGCGCCGTCCAGGGCGTCCGCCTCGCCGGCGCCCACTTCTTCCCGCTGAGCAACGCCCGCGACGAGGACTCCCTCATCGGCGAGTTCCGCAACACCGTCGCCGTCGCGGCCAAGACCTTCGCCGACACCGGCATCGAACCGCGGTTCCTGGACATCGGCGGCGGCTTCTCCGCCCCGTACGCGGTGCCGGGCCGGCGCCCCGTCTACACCCGGCTGCGCGCCGCGCTCACCGAGATCCTCGACGAGCACTTCCCGCGCTGGCGGGAGGGGTTCCCCACGGTGGCCTGCGAGTCCGGGCGCTACCTCGTCGGCGACGGCGGCACCCTGCTCGCCGGGGTGGTCAACATCAAGGAGAGCCGCGGCCGCACCTTCGTCATCCTCGACGCGGGCATCAACACCTTCGGCGGCATGTCCGGCCTCGGCCGCCTGCTCCCGGTCGCCGTCAGCCCCGACCCGGAGGACGCGGACACCGCCGAGTGGACCAAGGCCAGCCTGGTCGGCCCGCTCTGCACCCCCGGCGACGTCCTGGGCCGCGACGTGAAGCTGCCGCCGCTGGCCGGCGGCGACGTCGTCGAGATCCCCAACGCCGGCGCCTACGGGCCCACGTCGAGCCTGCTGATGTTCCTCGGCCGCCCGGCCCCGACCGAGGTCGTGGTGCGCGGCACCGAGGTCGTCTCCGTCTCCCGCATCGAACACGTCAGGACGTACGCATGAGCGAGCTCACCCTGACCGGTACCTCCGCGGTCGCCGCCGGGCCGAGCACGACCGCCCTGCCCGCCGGCCCCGACCGCCGGGGCGCGACGGTGATCGTCAGCGGGCTCTCCTCGGACGCCCACACCTGGAACCTCGTCTTCCTCCAGCTGCTGATCGAGGAGCTCGGCTACGAGGTCGTCAACCTCGGCCCGACCGTCCCGGACGAGCTGCTGGAGTCGGAGATCCGGGCGCACGACCCGGCCCTCGTGGTGATCAGCAGCGTCAACGGCCACGGCTACCAGGACGGCGTGCGGGTCATCCGCAAGCTCCGCGCCGTCCCCGCTCTGGCCCGCACCCCGATGGTGATCGGCGGCAAGCTGGGCATCTCCGGCGGCAGTGACGAGACCCGCCTCCAGGAGCTGGTGGACGCCGGCTTCAACGCCGTCTTCGAGGACGGCCGCACGGAGCAGGGCTCCTTCGAGCGCTTCCTGGTGACACTGCCGCAGAAAGCGCTCACGTGACCGAGGAGAACGCCAAGGCTCCCGCCGTCCCGGCGGGAGCCCCCGAGGCCCGGACGGAGATCGTCCCCGCGGACTTCGGCCGCTTCGTGCGCGCCGCGCACGAAGCGGGCCGGCTGGTGGTGCAGCCGCGCATGGGGTTCAGCGACCCCGCGCGGATGCGCCGCGGCCTGGCCGCCACCAGGAACGCCCGTGCCACCACCGTCGGCACCCTCACCCTCGACAGCTACACCCGGGTCGGGGACACGGCGGCGGTCGACGAGGCGCTGCGCCTGGGAACCGGCATCAACGGCTACCCGATCGTCAACTACAGCCGCGAGCAGACCCGGGAGGTCCTCGCCGGGCTGCACGGCCCCGGCTTCCCGGTGCAGGTCCGGCACGGCTCCGCGAAGCCGTTCCACATCTTCGAGGCGCTCGTGCGGGCCGGCCTCAGCGCCACCGAGGGCGGCCCCGTCTCCTACTGCCTGCCGTACGGGCGCACCCCGCTCGACCAGTCGGTCCGCGAGTGGGACCGCTCCAGCCGGCTCTTCTCGCAGTTGCGCGAGAGCGGGGTCGAACCGCACCTGGAGTCCTTCGGCGGCTGCATGCTCGGGCAGCTCTGCCCGCCGAGCCTGCTGGTGGCGATCAGCGCCCTGGAAGCGCTCTTCTTCCACCGCTGCGGCATCCGCAGCATCTCGGTCAGCTACGCCCAGCAGACCCACCCGGAGCAGGACGTCGAGGCGGTCGCCGCCCTGCGCGCCCTGTGCGCGCAGCTGCTGCCGGACACCGTCTGGCACGTGGTGATCTACACCTACATGGGGGTGTACCCGACCACCGACGCCGGTTCCTACGCGTTGCTCGGCGAGGCGGCCCGGCTGGCGGCGCGGACCGGCTCGGAACGCATCATCGTGAAGACCGTCGCGGAGTCCCGGCGCATCCCCACCATCGAGGAGAACGTCGCGGCGCTGGAGTACGCCTCGGACGTGGCGGCCGCCGAGGCCGCCGTCCCGGCCCTCGGCGCGGGTGACCGGCAGGGCGGCGGCCCCCGGCCCGACTCCCAGACCTACACCGAGGCCGCGGCCCTCGTCGACGCGGTGCTGAACCTCCACGACGACGTGGGCCAGGCACTCCTGCTCGCCTTCAAGCGCGGGTACCTCGACGTCCCCTACTGCGTGCACCCCGACAACATGGGGCGCACCCGCAGTTTCATCGACGGCACCGGGCGGCTCCGCTGGGCGACCACCGGGGCCCTGCCGATCGGGCGCGTCGCGGAGGCTTCGGGGAACCGGAGGGTGACGTCCCGTGAACTCCTGGAAGCGCTCACGTACATACAGCGCACCTTCGACGACGAGGTCTTCCGGAGCCCGCTGCCCGGATAGCGGTGCCCCTCCGGTCCGGCTCCCGGCATAGGGGCCGTTAGGGGTGTGGCCCGCCTGATACCTGTCGTTAGTTTTGGGGCGTATTGCCGTCCGGAGCGTGGAGGGCCTACCGCCCGGAGCCCGGGGCGTCTGCCGCCCGACCCTTTCGCCTGCCAGCAACTGGATGAGTAGTGGAGTGCGCGGAATGAGCGAGTCCGAAAACTTGGTTCACCAGACGGGTGGCGCGCCGGTGCAGGACTGCAGCGCGCTGGCCCGCCGTCTGTCGGGGCTGAAGCCGGCCGAGCAGCTGCGCGCTGCGGTGGCACTGGTCGGCGAGCAGGTCGTCGAGACGCTGCGGCACGCCGGCGCCGAGGTGCCGCGTGTCGTCGACGAGAACCGCCCCTTCCTGGAACTGGGCTTCGACTCGCTCGCCGCGGTCGACCTCCACGCGCGGCTGGCCGCGGCGACCGGGCTCGACCTGCCGGTCACCCTCGCCTACGACCACCCCTCGACCGCGGCGCTCGCCGCCTTCCTGCGGGGCACCGCGCTCGGCCTGGTCGCGGAGACCGTGGTCGCCGAGCGGATCGGCGACCACGACGACCCGATCGCGATCGTCGGCATCGGCTGCCGCTACCCGGGCGACCTCGGCTCGCCCGAGGACCTCTGGCGCCTGCTGATGGACGAGGCCGAGGTGATCGGCCCGTTCCCCAGGGACCGCGGCTGGGACGTCGACGGCATGTACGACCCCGAGCCCGGCGTTCCCGGCAAGAGCTACGTGCGCGAGGGCGGCTTCCTCTCCGAGGCCACCCTCTTCGACGCCGAGTTCTTCGGGATCAGCCCGCGCGAGGCGGTCGGCATGGAGCCGCAGCAGCGGCTCGTCCTGGAGACCGCCTGGGAGGCCCTGGAGCGGGCCGGCATCGCCCCGCAGACCCTGCGCGGCGGCCGCACCGGCGTCTACGTCGGTGCGGAGGTGCACGACTACGGCACCCGCATCCAGGACGCCCCGGACGGCCTGGCCGGCTACCTGATGACCGGCAACACCCCCAGCGTCATCTCCGGCCGGCTCGCCTACCTGCTCGGCCTCGAAGGCCCGGCGATGACCCTGGACACCGCCTGCTCCGGCTCCCTGGTCGCGCTCCACCTGGCCGCCAACTCGCTGCGTCAGGGGGAGAGTTCGCTCGCCCTGGCGGGCGGTGTCACGGTCATGGGCAGCCCCGGCATGTTCAGCGCCTTCAGTGCGCAGCGCGGCCTCGCCCCCGACGGCCGCTGCAAGCCGTTCGCGGCGGCGGCGGACGGCACCGGCTTCTCCGAGGGCGTCGGCATCTTCGTCCTGGAGCGCCTCTCCGACGCGCGCCGCAACGGCCGCCGGGTCCTCGCGCTGCTCCGCTCCTCCGCGATCAACCAGGACGGCGCCAGCAACGGGCTCACCGCCCCCAGCGGCCCCTCGCAGCAGCGCCTCATCCTCCAGGCCCTGGCCAACGCGGGCCTCACCTCCGCCGACGTCGACGCCATGGAGGCGCACGGCACCGGCACCACCCTGGGCGACCCGATCGAGGCCCAGGCCGTCCTCGCCACCTACGGCCAGGGCCGCCCGGCCGACCGGCCGCTGCTCCTCGGCTCCATCAAGTCCAACCTGGGCCACACCCAGGCTGCCGGCGGCGTCGCCAGCGTCATCAAGATGGTGATGGGCATGCAGCACGGCATGCTGCCCAAGAGCCTCCACGTGGACGCGCCGAGCCCGCACGTCGACTGGTCCACGGGCCGGGTCGAGCTGATCACCGAGACCAGGCCGTGGGTGGCCGCCGAGGGGCAGCCCCGCCGGGCCGGCATCTCCGCGTTCGGCATCAGCGGCACCAACGCGCACGTGATCATCGAGGAGGCCCCGCCGGCCGAGGAGGCGGAGTCCGCGGCGCCCGCCGAGCCCGCCGCCGAGTACCCCGGCACCCTCGTCCCGTGGCTCGTCTCCGGCCGCGGCGCCGAGGCCCTGCGGGGCCAGGCCGTCCGCCTCGCGGGCTTCGCCTCCGGCTCCGACGCCTCGCCCGCCGAGGTCGGCCACGCGCTGTCCACCACCCGTGACCACCACGCCGACCGCGCCGTCGTCCTCGCCGCCGACCGGGACTCCTTCGTGGCGGGCCTGACCGCGCTCGCCGAGGGCGTCCAGGTGCCCGGCGTGGTGTCCGGCCACACCGGCCCCGGCCTGCTCGCCTTCCTCTTCACCGGCCAGGGCGCCCAGCGCCTCGGCATGGGCCGTGAGCTGTACGACACCTTCCCGGTGTTCGCCGACGCGCTGGACGACGCCGCGGACATCCTGGACCTCCAGCTGGAGACCCCCCTCCTCGACGTGCTGTTCGCCGAGCCCGGCAGCCCCGAGGCCGCGCTCCTGGACCAGACCGCCTACACCCAGACGGCGCTCTTCGCCGTCGAGGTGGCGCTCTTCCGTCTGCTGGAGTCCTTCGGCGTGCGCCCCGACCACCTGGCCGGACACTCGGTCGGCGAGATCGCCGCCGCGCACGTCGCGGGGGTCTTCTCGCTGGAGGACGCCTGCGTCCTGGTGGCCGCCCGCGGCCGGCTGATGCAGGCGCTGCCGGCCGGCGGCGTCATGGCGGCGGTCCGCGCCGCCGAGGCGGACGTGCTGCCGCTGCTGGCGGGCCGCGAGCACGAGGCCGGGATCGCCGCGGTCAACGGCCCGGCCTCCGTGGTGATCTCGGGTGCCGGGGCCGCGGTGGACGAGATCGTCACCGCGCTGGCGGACCGGGGCATCAGCGGAAAGCGGCTGACGGTCTCCCACGCGTTCCACTCGCCGCTGATGGAGCCGATGCTGGAGGAGTTCCGGCGGGTGGTGCGGGCCGTGCGCTTCGGCGAGCCGCAGATCTCCGTCGTCTCCAACGTCACCGGCAAGCTCGCGACCGGCGAGGAGCTGCGCGACCCCGAGTACTGGGTGCGCCACGTCCGCGAGGCCGTGCGCTTCGCCGACGGCGTCCGCGCGCTGGAGGAGGCGGGTGTCACCACCTACCTCGAACTCGGCCCCGACGGCGTGCTCACCGCCATGGCGCAGCCCTGCCTCCAGCACCCCGACGAGGCCCTCCTCGCCCCGGTCCTGCGCCGGGACCGCCCGGAGGAGCGCGAGCTGCTCACCGCACTCGCCCACGTCCACACCCGCGGGAACGCGGTGGACTGGACGCCGTTCTTCCCCGGCGCCCTCTCCCCGGCCCTCGACCTGCCGACGTACGCCTTCCAGCGCCGCCGCTACTGGCTCGACGCGGGCACGTCCCAGACCGACCCGGCCTCCGTCGGCCAGCTCGCCGTCGACCACCCGCTGCTCGGCGCGGGCGTCCAGCTGCCCGGCACCGACGGCGTCGTGCTCACCGGCCGCCTGGACCTGCGCAACACCCCCTGGCTCGCCGACCACGCCATCCGCGGGCAGGTCCTGCTGCCGGGCACGGCCTTCGTGGAGCTGGCCGTCCGAGCCGGTGACCAGGTCGGCTGCCAGGCCCTGGAGGAGCTGACCCTGCAGGCCCCGCTCATCCTCCCGGAGGTCGGCGGCGTCGCGGTCGGCATCGTGGTCGGCGCGGCCGACGACACGGGCCGCCGCACCCTGGCGATCCACTCCCGGGCCGGCGACGACGCCTCCTTCGACGCGTCCTGGACCCAGCACGCCCAGGGCGTCCTCGCCCCGGAGGCCGGCCCGGCCGCCCCGGCGGAGCTCACCGCCTGGCCGCCGCAGGAGGCCACCGCGCTCGACCTCTCCGGCGCCTACGCCCGGATGGCCGAGCAGGGCTACGACTACGGCCCGGTCTTCCAGGGGCTGCGGGCCGCCTGGCGGCGCGGCGACGAGATCTTCGCCGAGATCGCCCTGCCCGAGGGCGAGCAGCCCGTCGCGGCCGCGTTCGGGCTGCACCCGGCGCTCCTCGACGCCGCCCTCCAGGCCGCCGACCTGGCGTTCCCCGAGGCCGCGACCGACGAGGACGCGACCCTGCTGCCCTTCGCCTGGAACGACGTCACCCTGCACGCGGTGGGCGCGGACAGGCTCCGGGTGCGCATCGCGGTCGACGGCCGGGAGAAGTCCTCGCTGCTGATCGCCGACGGCACGGGCCGGCCGGTCATGTCGGTCGGCTCGGTGCTGGCCCGACCGGTCTCCTCCGCCCAGCTCTCCTCGACCGGCGCCGGCCCGCTCTACCGCCTCTCCCTCAAGGAGCTCGCGGTGGACGCGGGTGCGGTGCGGGAGGGTCGTTGGGTGGCGCTCGGCGCCGGGGTGTCCGGTGTGGAGCCGGTTGCGGACCTCGGGTCCGCGGCGGGTGCGGACGTGGTGGTGCTGCCGGTGGGCGACGGTGACGTGCGGGAGGCCGTCTCCGGTGTGCTGGCGACGGTTCAGTCCTGGCTGGCGGACGGCGGGTTCGAGTCGTCGCGGCTGGTGGTGCTGACGGAGGCCGGTTCGCTGGCCGGCGGCGCGGTGGCCGGTCTGGTCCGGTCGGCGCAGGCCGAGGAGCCCGGGCGGTTGGTGCTGGTGGAGCTGGCCGGCGGTGACGCGACGCTGTTGGCGGCCGCGGTGGCGTCGGGTGAGCCGGAGCTGGTGCTGCGTGAGGGCGGGGTGTTCGTGCCGCGGTTGGCGCGGGCCGAGGCCGGGTCGGGGTCGCCGTTCGACGGTGCCGGGACGGTGCTGGTGACCGGTGGTACGGGTGGTCTGGGTGCGGTGGTGGCCCGGCATCTGGTGACCGGGCACGGTGTGCGGAGTCTGGTGCTGGTGAGCCGTCGTGGTGAGGCGGCGCCGGGTGCGGTGGAGCTGCGGGACGAGCTGCTGGGTCTGGGTGCGGAGTCGGTGCTGGTGGAGGCGGCGGACGTCGCCGACCGTGCGGCGCTGGCGGGTGTGCTGGGCCGGGTTCCGCAGGAGCGTCCGCTGGCCGGTGTGGTGCACACGGCCGGTGTGGTGGACGACGGCACGATCGGCTCGCTGACCCCGGAGCGGGTGGACGCGGTGCTGCGGCCGAAGGCCGACGCGGCCCGGCACCTGCACGAGCTGACCCGGGACCTCGACCTCAAGGCCTTCGTCCTCTTCTCCTCCGCCGCGGGCACGCTGGACGGCGCCGGTCAGGGCAACTACGCCGCGGCCAACGCCTACCTGGACACCCTCGCCCGGCAGCGCCGGTCGGAGGGCCTGCCGGCCCACTCGCTGGCCTGGGGTCTCTGGGACACCGGCACCGGCATGGGCGGCAACCTCAGCCGCACCGACATCGAGCGCCTCAACTCCTCCGGGATGGTGGGCCTCTCGGCCGAGGACAGCCTCGCCCTGTTCGACGCCGCGCTGGCCACCGACGAGCCCGTGCTCCTTCCCGTCCGCCTCGACCAGGCGGACCTGCGGGCCCGCGCCGACGGCGTCCCGGCCGTCCTGCGCGACCTCGTCCGGACGACGGCCCGCCGCGCCGCCGAGAAGAGCGGCACCGAGCGGGCCGAGTCCCCGATCGCCCAGCGGCTCGCCGGGCTCTCCGCGGACGAGCGCACCCGGGTCCTGCTCGACCTGGTGCGCACGCACGTCGCCGCCGTCCTGCACCACGAGAGCGGCGCGGCCATCGACAGCAAGCGCGCCTTCACCGAGATCGGTTTCGACTCCCTCTCGGCGGTCGATCTGCGCAACCGGCTCAACCAGGAGACCGGCCTGCGGCTGCCCGCCACGCTCGTCTTCGACTACCCGACGCCCCAGGCGCTCGCGGACCACATCAAGGAGACCGTGGTCGGGGCCGACACGCCGGCCGTCGAGGCGGCCCCCGCCGTGGTCCTCAACAACGACGAGCCGATCGCGATCGTCGGCATGAGCTGCCGGTTCCCCGGCGACGTCCGTTCGCCCGAGGAGCTGTGGGAGCTGCTGGCCGCAGGCCGCGACGGCATCACCCGGTTCCCCGAGAACCGCGGCTGGGACAACAAGGGCATCTTCGACCCCGAGCCGGGCAAGCCGGGCAAGACCTACTCCAACGAGGGCGGCTTCCTGCACGACGCCGCCGACTTCGACGCCGAGTTCTTCGGCATCAGCCCGCGCGAGGCGATGGCCACCGACCCGCAGCAGCGACTGCTGCTGGAGGCGTCCTGGGAGGCGATCGAGCGGGCCGGCATCGACCCGTCCTCGCTCAAGGGCAGCCGGACCGGTGTCTTCGCCGGCGTGATGTACCACGACTACGCCTCCCGTCTCGGGGCCGTCCCCGAGGACCTGGAGACGTACCTGGGCAACGGCAGCCTGGGCAGCGTGGTCTCCGGCCGCGTCGCCTACAGCCTGGGCCTGGAGGGTCCGGCGGTCTCCGTCGACACCGCCTGCTCCTCCTCGCTGGTCGCCCTGCACTGGGCGATCCAGGCGCTGCGCCGGGGCGAGTGCACGCTGGCCCTCGCGGGCGGCGTCACCGTCATGGCGACCCCCGAGACCTTCACCGACTTCAGCCGCCAGCGGGGCCTCGCCAAGGACGGCCGCTGCAAGGCGTTCGCGGAGGCCGCGGACGGCACCGGCTGGGGCGAGGGCGTCGGCGTGCTGCTCGTCGAGCGGCTGTCGGACGCGCGCCGGCTCGGGCACGAGGTGCTGGCCGTGGTCCGGGGTTCGGCGATCAACCAGGACGGTGCGAGCAACGGCCTGACGGCGCCGAACGGTCCGTCGCAGCAGCGGGTGATCCGGGCGGCGCTGGCCGACGCGGGTCTCGCGACCACGGACGTGGACGCCGTCGAGGCGCACGGCACGGGCACCACGCTGGGCGACCCGATCGAGGCGCAGGCGCTGATCGCCACCTACGGCCAGGGCCGCCCCGAGGGCAGCCCGCTCTGGCTGGGCTCGGTGAAGTCGAACCTGGGCCACACCCAGGCCGCGGCCGGCGTCGCGGGCATCATCAAGATGGTGCAGGCGATGCGCCACGAGGTGCTGCCGAAGACCCTGCACGTGGACGCGCCGTCCTCGCACGTGGACTGGACGGCGGGCGACGTCGAGCTGCTGGCCGAGGCCCGGGCCTGGGAGCGGACGGACGGCGTGCCGCGCCGTGCGGGTGTCTCCTCGTTCGGCATCTCCGGCACCAACGCCCACGTGATCCTGGAGGAGGCCCCGGCGGCGGAGGACGTCGTCGAGGAGCCGGTTGCGGGCTGGCCGTCGGGTGCACCGGTGCCGCTCGCGGTCTCCGGCCGCACGGAGGCCGCGCTGCGCGCCCAGGCCGAGCGGCTGCACGCGTTCGTCTCCGCCGACGCCTCCCGCCTGCTGGACCTCGGCTACTCGTCGCTGACCACGCGTACCGCGCACGCCCGGCGTGCGGTGGTCTTCGGCTCGACGCGCGAGGAGTTCCTGGGCAGCCTGGCGGAGCTCGCCGCCGGCAACGGCGCCGGGGCCGGAGCTGTCCGCTCCGAGGGCCGGACGGCGTTCCTGTTCACCGGGCAGGGTGCGCAGCGCGTCGGTATGGGGCGTGAACTCGCCGAGGTGTTCCCGGTGTTCGCGTCCGCGCTGGACGAGGTGTGCGGGCTGCTGGACGCCGAGCTCGGCGTCTCGCTGCGCGGGGTGATCGCGGGCCACGGCGGCTCGCTGGACGACACGGTGTACACCCAGTCGGCGCTGTTCGCCGTCGAGGTGGCGCTGTTCCGTCTCGTCGAGTCGCTCGGTGTCCGGGCGGACTTCCTGGCCGGCCACTCGGTCGGCGAGATCGCGGCCGCCCACGCGGCCGGGGTGCTGTCGCTGGCGGACGCCTGCAAGCTGGTCGCCGCGCGCGGCCGGTTGATGCAGGCGCTGCCGGCCGGCGGCGTGATGGTCGCCGTCCGCGCCTCCGAGGCCGATGTGCTGCCGCTGCTGAAGGGCCACGAGGCCCAGGCGGGCATCGCGGCCGTCAACGGCCCCGCCTCCGTGGTGGTTTCGGGCGCCGAGAAGGCGGTGCGCAAGATCGTGGCGAAGCTGGAGGAGCGCGCCATCGCCTCCGTCCGGCTGACCGTCTCGCACGCGTTCCACTCGCCGCTGATGGAGCCGATGCTGGAGGAGTTCCGGGCGGTCGTCACCGGTCTGGAGTTCGCCGAGCCCAAGCTGGCGGTCGTCTCCAACGTCACCGGCAAGATCGCCGCCGGGGAGGAGCTGCGCGACCCGGAGTACTGGGTGCGCCACGTCCGCCAGGCCGTGCGCTTCGCCGACGGCGTCCGCGCCCTCGAAGAGGAGGGCGTGACCCGCTTCCTGGAGCTGGGCCCGGACGGGATCCTCACCGGCATGGCCCACGCCTGCCTGGCCGAGGCCGACGACGCCCTGCTCGTGCCCGCCCTGCGCAAGGGCCGCGACGAGGTCCCGGCCCTGCTGGCCGCCCTCGCCGCCGTGTTCGAGGCCGGCGCGGACGTCGACTGGACGGCCGTCTTCCAGGGAACCGGCGCCCGCCGCACCGACCTGCCGACCTACGCCTTCCAGCACGAGCACTACTGGCTCGACGCGGTGGCCGCCGCCGGGGACGCCGCGTCCCTGGGACAGGCCGCGACGGAGCACCCCTTCCTCGGTGCCGCCGTCGAACTCCCGGACTCCGACGGCTACCTGTTCACGGGCCGGGTCGGTCTCGACTCGCACCCGTGGCTGGCCGACCACGCGGTCGCCGGCGCCGTCCTGCTGCCGGGCACCGCGTTCGTCGACCTGGCCGTCCACGCGGGCCTGCACTCCGGTCACGGCTTCCTGGAGGAGCTGACCCTCCAGGCGCCGCTGGTCTTCCCGGAGCGCGCCGGCTGCCAGCTGCGGGTCGTCGTCGGCGACCCGGAGGAGGCGGGCCGACGCCCGTTCTCGGTCTACTCCCGGCCGGAGGAGGCGACGGGTGAGCGCCTGTGGCTGAAGCACGCCACCGGCACGCTGACCAACGCCTCGCCCGAGGCGGGCGCGGGCCTGGGGGTCTGGCCGCCGAAGGGCGCCGAGGCGGTCGACCTGGACGGCCTCTACGCCGAACTGGCCGGCGACGGCCTGGTCTACGGCCCGGTCTTCCAGGGGCTGCGGGCCGCCTGGAAGCGCAACGGCGAGATCTTCGCCGAGATCGCCCTCCCGGAGGAGGCGCACGTGGACGCGGCCGCCTTCGGCCTGCACCCCGCGCTGCTCGACTCCGCGCTGCACGCCACCGAGCTGCTCGACAACTCCCCGCGCGGCACCGACGGGGCCTCGCTGCCCTTCGCCTGGTCCGACGTCTCCCTGCTCACGCCGGGCGTCACCGGGCTGCGGGTGAAGGTCTCCTCCTCGGCGCCGAACGAGTCGTCGCTGGTCATCGCCGACAGCGCGGGCCTGCCCGTGATGACGGTGGGCTCGATGGTGGCCCGGCCGGTGTCGGTCGAGCAGATCGAGGCGGCGCGCGGCGGCGACAGCCGGACGGTGTACCGGACGGAGTGGGTGGCCGACCCGCTGGACCCCGCGGTGCCGATGGAGGGCCGCTGGGCCGTGGTCGGTCCCGAGGCGGACGCCTGGGCGTCCCAGTGGGGCCTGGAAGCGGCCCCGGAGCTCGGCGCGGTCACCGGCGCGAAGGTCGTGCTGCTGCCGTCCGGCGGGCCGGACGACAGCCCCGCCGGGGTGCGGGCGGAGACCTCCCGCGTGCTGGAGGTGCTCCGGGCCTGGCTGGCGGACGACCGGTTCGAGTCGTCGCGGCTGGTGGTGCTGACGGACGCCGGTTCGCTGGCCGGCGGCGCGGTCGCCGGTCTGGTCCGGTCGGCGCAGGCCGAGAACCCGGAGCGGTTCGTACTGGTGGAGCTGGCCGGCGGCGACTCCTCGCTGCGCCTGCTGCCCGCCGCCGTGGCCTCCGGCGAGCCCGAACTGGCCCTGCGTGAGGGCGGGGTGTTCGTGCCGAGGTTGGCGCGGGCCGAGGCCGGGTCGGGGTCGCCGTTCGACGGCGGCGGGACGGTGCTGGTGACCGGTGGTACGGGTGGTCTGGGTGCGGTGGTGGCCCGGCATCTGGTGACCGGGCACGGTGTGCGGAGTCTGGTGCTGGTGAGCCGTCGTGGTGAGGCGGCGCCGGGTGCGGTGGAGCTGCGGGACGAGCTGCTGGGTCTGGGTGCGGAGTCGGTGCTGGTGGAGGCGGCGGACGTCGCCGACCGTGCGGCGCTGGCGGATGTGCTGGGCCGGGTTCCGCAGGAGCGTCCGCTGGCCGGTGTGGTGCACACGGCCGGTGTGGTGGACGACGGCACGATCGGCTCGCTGACCCCGGAGCGGGTGGACGCGGTGCTGCGGCCGAAGGCCGACGCGGCCTGGCACCTGCACGAGCTGACCCGAGACCTCCCGCTGCGCGCGTTCGTCCTGTTCTCGTCGGTGGCGGGCACGCTGGACGGCGCCGGTCAGGGCAACTACGCCGCGGCCAACGCCTACCTGGACGCCCTCGCCCGCCAGCGCTGGCTGGACGGCCTGCCGGCCCTCTCGCTGGCCTGGGGTCTGTGGGACACCGGCACCGGCATGGGCGGCAACCTCAGCCGCACCGACGTCCAGCGGATCAACTCCTCCGGCGTGGTGGGCCTTTCGGCCGAGGAGAGCCTCGCCCTGTTCGACGCCTCGGTCGGCGCCGACGAGGCGGTGCTGCTGCCCGTCAAGCTGGACCCGGCGGGTCTGCGGGCCCGCACCGGCGGGGTCCCCGCCATGCTGCGCACCCTGGTCCCGACGGCCGAGCCCCGCGCGCCCCGGGCGGCGAAGGCCGGTCCGGCCGCCGCGCCCGCGGCGGACGAGAGCCTGGAGTCCCAGCTCGCGGGCCTCTCGCAGGACGAACAGCTCCACCTGCTCCAGAACCTGATCTGCGCGCACGTGGCCGCCGTCCTGGGCCACACCAACGCCGCCACGGTGGACCCGGCGCGCTCCTTCCAGGAGGTCGGCTTCGACTCGCTCACGGCCGTCGAACTGCGCAACCGGCTCAACAAGGCCACCGGGCAGCGCCTGCCCGCGACGCTGATCTTCGACTACCCGAGCCCGGTGGCGCTCTCGAAGTACCTGCTCACCGAACTGCTCCCGGACATCCCCGAGGTGGCCGCCGGCTCCGGCACGGAGCTGGACGAGGAGGCCTTCCGCCAGGCGATCGGCACCCTCTCGCTCGCCCGTGTCCGGGAGGCCGGACTGCTCGACTCGCTGCTCGCGCTCGCCGCCCCCGGCGGGACCGCGCAGCAGCAGGACGACGCCGCACAGGCGGACCAGAGCGAATCGATCATGGCGATGGACGTCGAGGCCCTGTTGGCCGAGGCGGCCCGGCGCAGCGACTCCGAGTGACCGAGGAAGGCATAGGACTGTGAGTACTTCTGTCGAGCAGATAGCCGACGCGCTGCGCAAGTCGCTGCTGGAGAACGAGCGGCTGCGCCGGCGGCACGACCAGGTCACCGCCGCGGCGCAGGAGCCGATCGCCATCGTCGGGATGAGCTGCCGCTTCCCCGGCGGGGTCGAGAACGCGGACGACCTGTGGCGGCTGGTGGCCGAGGGCCGGGACGCCGTCACCGGGTTCCCCGAGGACCGGGGCTGGGACCTCGAAGGCGTCTTCGACACCGACGCCTCGCGGTCGGGCAAGACGTACGCCAAGGAGGGCGGGTTCCTGCACGACGCCCCGCTGTTCGACGCGCCGTTCTTCAGCATGAGCCCGCACGAGGCGTCCGCCACCGACCCGCAGCAGCGGATGGTGCTGGAGGCGTCCTGGGAGGCCTTCGAGCACGCCGGGATCGACGTGCACACGCTGCGCGGCAGCCAGACCTCGGTGTTCGTCGGCGTCATGGCCGCCGACTACCACGCGCGGCCCGGCACGGTCGCCGAGGGCGCGGAGGGCTTCCTGGTCGTCGGCACCGACAGCAGCGTCGTGTCGGGGCGGGTGTCGTACAGCCTGGGCCTGGAGGGCCAGGCCATCTCGATCGACACCGCCTGCTCGTCCTCCCTGGTGGCGGTCCACCTGGCGGCCCAGTCGCTGCGGCAGGGCACCTCCACGCTGGCCCTGGCCGGCGGTGTGACGGTGATGTCGACGCCGCGCACGTTCGTCGAGTTCAGCCGCCAGCGCGGCCTCGCGCCCGACGGCCGCTGCAAGTCCTTCGCCGAGGCCGCCGACGGCACCGGCTGGTCGGAGGGCGTGGGCATGCTCGTCCTGGAGCGCCTCTCCGACGCGCGCCGCAACGGGCACCGGGTGCTGGCCGTGGTGCGCGGCTCCGCCCTCAACCAGGACGGCGCCAGCAACGGTCTCACCGCGCCCAACGGCCCCTCCCAGCAGCGCGTCATCCGCGCCGCGCTGGCCAACGCCCGGCTCTCCGCGGCCGAGGTCGACGTGGTGGAGGCGCACGGCACCGGCACCCGCCTCGGCGACCCGATCGAGGCGCAGGCGCTGCTCGCCACCTACGGCCGGGAGCGGCCGGAGGGCCGGCCGCTCTGGCTCGGCTCGATCAAGTCCAACATGGGCCACACCCAGGCGGCGGCGGGCGCCGCGGGCATCATCAAGATGGTCCAGGCGATGCGCCACGGCGTGCTGCCGAAGACCCTGCACGTGGACGCGCCGACCTCCCAGGTGGAGTGGGAGGCGGGCGCCGTCGAGCTGCTGGCCGAGTCCCGGTCGTGGGAGAAGGCGGACGGCGGGCTCCGCCGGGCCGGCATCTCGTCCTTCGGCATCAGCGGCACCAACGCGCACGTGATCATCGAGGAGGCGCCGGCCGAGGAGGACGCCGCCGTCCAGGACGCCCCGGCCCGCGACGACGCGGGGGCCGCCGGCACCGACGAGCCCCGGGCCTGGACGGCCGACGGCTCCGCCGCGCTGCCGTTCGTGCTCTCCGCCCGGGACGAACCCGCCCTCCGCGCCCAGGCGGAGCGCCTCCTGCACCACCTGGAGGAGGCGGCCGACGCCCGCGCCCTGCCGGACACCGCCTCCTCCCTGGCCCTGTCCCGCGCGGCCCTCGAACACCGGGCCGTGCTGACCGCCGCCGACGACGCGGCCCTGCGGGCCGGCCTGCGCGCCCTCGCCGACGGCGAGGAGTCCGCGGCCCTGACCCGGGGCGTGGCGGGCCGGGAGCCCCGTACCGTCCTCGTGCTGCCCGACCACGCCGGCGCCCCCGGCGCCGGGCCCGCCGCCTGGGCGCCGGTCGCCCGCGCGCTGGCCGCCGCCTCCCCGCTCTTCGCCGAGCGGCTGCGGACGGTGGCCGCCGCGCTGCGCACCCACACCGGCTGGGACCTCACCGCGGTGGTCGCGGGAGCCCGGACGGCGCCGACCCCGGACCGCCCCGACGTCGCCCGGGCCGGTGCCTACGCCGTCCAGGTCGCGCTCGCCGCCCTGTGGCGCGCGCACGGCCTGCGCCCCACCGCCGTGATCGGCCACGGCAGCGGCGCGATCGCCGCCGCCCAGCTGGCCGGTGCGCTCGCGCCGGAGGAGGCGGCGCGGCTCGCCGCGGACGCCACCGCCGAGCCGCCGGCCGCGTCCGGCGGCTCGGCCGCCGTCCAGCTCCACCTCACCCGGACGGACGAGGAGTTCGCCCACGCGGTACGGACCCTGGTGGAGAACGGCCACACGCTCTTCGTCGACGCCGGCCCGGCCCCGCTGTCGGCCGACACCGTCCTGGCGGCGGCCACCGCCGACGTCCCCACCGCCGTGATCGCCCCGCCGGGGCAGGGCGCCCCCGTCGAGGACTTCACCCGGGCGCTCGGCCGGGCCCACACCCTGGGCGTCCCGGTGGACTGGCAGGCGTTCCACGCCGGCCGCGGCGCCCGCCGGGTGGACCTGCCGACCTACGCCTTCCAGCACGAGCGCTACTGGCCCGAGTCCGTGGCCGACACCGGCGACCCGGCCGCGCTCGGCCTGGCGGCGGCCGACCACCCGCTGCTCGGCGCCGCCGTCGCCATCGCCGGCGCGGACGAGGCGCTGCTCACCGGACTGCTCGGCGTGGAGACCCAGCCGTGGCTCGCCGACCACGCCGCGGGCGGCACGGTGCTGCTGCCCGGCACCGCGTTCGTCGAGATGGCGATCCGGGCCGGCGACCAGGTCGGCTACGGCCTGCTGGACGAACTGACCCTGACCGCGCCGCTGGTCCTGCCCCCGCGCGGCGGCGTGCAGCTCCAGGTGTCCGTCGGCGCCCCCGGCGAGGGCGGCGGCCGGCCCGTCCGCATCCACGCCCGCCCCGACGACCGGTCGGCCGACGGCGCCGCGGGCGAGCGCCCCTGGACCGTCCACGCCACCGGCACGCTGCTCCCGGGCCAGGGCGGGCCGTCCTTCGACCTGACCGCCTGGCCGCCGAAGGGCGCCGTCGAGATCGACGTGTCGGACGCCTACCAGCGGATGACCGAGCAGGGCTACGGCTACGGGCCCGCCTTCCAGGGCCTGCGGGCCGCCTGGCGGCGCGGCGACGACGTCTTCGCCGAGGTCGCCCTGCCCGAGGAGGTCCGGGACCAGGCCCCCCGCTTCGGCCTGCACCCGGCGCTGCTCGACGCGGCCCTGCACGCCGCGGGCCAGGGCGCCGAGACGCCGGACACCGAGCTGCGCCTGCCCTTCGCCTGGAGCGGCGTGCGCCTGCACGCCACCGGGGCCGCCGCGCTGCGGGTCCGCCTCACGGCCCGGGGCACGGACGCGCTCTCGCTGGAGCTCGCCGACCCGAGCGGCGCGCCCGTCGCCTCCGTCGACTCCCTCGCCGTACGCGTCGTCACCCCCGAGCAGCTCTCCGCCGCCCCGACCGCCGCGCGCGACGCGCTGTTCCGGCTGGACCGGACGCAGCTCGCGGTGGACGCGGGTGTGGTGCGGGAGGGCCGCTGGGTGGCGTTGGGCGCCGGGGTGTCCGGTGTGGAGCCGGTTGCGGACCTCGGGTCCGCGGCGGGTGCGGACGTGGTGGTGCTGCCGGTGGGCGACGGTGACGTGCGGGAGGCCGTCAACCGTGTCCTGGCGACGCTCCAGTCCTGGCTGGCCGACGACCGCTTCGAGGACTCGAAGCTGGTCGTGCTGACGCAGGCCGGTTCGCCGGCCGGCGGCGCCGTGGCCGGTCTGGTGCGCTCCGCGCAGGCGGAGGAGCCCGGCCGGTTCGTCCTGGTTGAGCCGACCGACGCAGACACGTCCCTGCTGCCCGCCGCCGTCGCCTCCGGCGAGCCCGAACTCGCCCTGAGCGACGGCGCGGTCTTCGCTCCGCGCGTGGTCCGCGCCGAGACCGGTACCGGCTCGCCGTTCGACGGCACCGGAACCGTGCTCGTCACCGGCGGCACCGGCGGCCTCGGCGCCGTCATCGCCCGCCACCTGGTCACCGCGCACGGCGTCCGCCACCTCGTCCTGGTCAGCCGCCGCGGTGGCAGTGCCCCCGGCGCAAGCGGCCTGCGGGACGAACTCCTCACCCTGGGCGCCGAATCCGTCCGGCTGGAAGCCGCCGACGTCGCCGAGCGTGAGGCCCTGGCCGCCGTCCTCGACCGCATCGGCGAGGCCCACCCGCTGAGCGCCGTCATCCACACCGCCGGCATCGTCGACGACGGAACCATCACCTCCCTCACGCCGGAGCGGGTGGACGCGGTGCTGCGGCCGAAGGCGGACGCCGCCCGGCACCTGCACGAGCTGACCCGGGACCTCGACCTCAAGGCCTTCGTCCTCTTCTCCTCCGTCGCGGGCACGCTGGACGGCGCCGGTCAGGGCAACTACGCCGCGGCCAACGCCTACCTGGACACCCTCGCCCGCCGGCGCCGGTCGGAGGGCCTGCCGGCCCTCTCGCTGGCCTGGGGTCTGTGGGACACCGGCACCGGCATGGGCGGCAACCTCTCCCAGGCCGACATCGACCGCATCGCCGCGGCGGGCGTCCTCGCGCTCGGCGAGGACGAGGGCGTGGCGCTCTTCGACGCGGCGCTGTCGTCCGACGAGCCGGTGCTGCTTCCGGTCCACTGGGACTTCGCCGCCGTCCGGCGTTCGGCCGAGCCGGTCCCGGCGATGCTGCGCGGCCTGGTCCCCGTGGCCACCCGCCGGGCCGCCGCCGGAGCCGACGCGTCCGACGGCCTGCGCGGCCGGCTGCTCCGCCTGGCGGCGGACGAACGGGACGCCTTCCTGCTCGACCTGGTCCGCGCCGAGGTCGCGGGCGTCCTCGGCCACGGCGGCAAGGACGCCGTGGAGCCGCAGCGTGCCTTCAAGGAGCTCGGCTTCGACTCCCTCGCGGCCGTCAGCCTGCGCAACCGGCTCAACCAGGAGACCGGCCTGCGGCTGCCCGCCACGCTCGTCTTCGACTACCCGGCCTCCGACGTCCTGGCCCGCTTCCTGCGGGACGAACTCGTCGGCGCCGAGGAGGAGTCCGGTCCCGAGGCCGGCCCGGCGGTGGTGCTGAACGACGACGAGCCGATCGCGATCGTCGGCATGAGCTGCCGGTTCCCCGGCGACGTCCGTTCGCCCGAGGAGCTGTGGGAGCTGCTGGCCGCCGGCCGCGACGGCATCGGCGGATTCCCCGAGAACCGCGGCTGGGACACCGACGCCATCTACGACCCCGAGCCGGGAAAGCCCGGCAGGACCATCAGCCGCGAGGGCGGCTTCCTCTACGACGCGGCCGACTTCGACGCCGAGTTCTTCGGCATCAGCCCGCGTGAGGCGCTGGCCCTCGACCCGCAGCAGCGACTGCTGCTGGAGGGGTCCTGGGAGGCCATCGAGCGGGCCGGCGTCGACCCGTCCTCGCTCAAGGGCAGCCGGACCGGCGTCTTCGCCGGCGTGATGTACCACGACTACGCCACCCGGCTCGGCGCCGTCCCCGAGGACGTCAGCGGCTACCTCGGCAACGGCAGCCTGGGCAGCGTGGTCTCCGGCCGGGTCTCCTACAGCCTGGGCCTGGAGGGCCCGGCGGTCTCGGTCGACACCGCGTGCTCGTCCTCGCTGGTGGCCCTGCACTGGGCGATCCAGGCGCTGCGCCGGGGCGAGTGCGACCTCGCGCTGGCGGGCGGCGTCACCGTGATGGCGACCCCGGACACGTTCATCGACTTCACGCGCCAGCGCGGCCTCGCCGCGAACGGCCGGTGCAAGCCGTTCGCCGAGGCGGCGGACGGCACCGGCTGGGGCGAGGGCGTCGGCGTGCTCCTGGTGGAGCGGCTCTCCGCCGCCCGGCGCAACGGCCACCCCGTCCTCGCGGTGGTGCGGGGCTCGGCGGTGAACCAGGACGGTGCGAGCAACGGCCTGACGGCGCCGAACGGTCCGTCGCAGCAGCGGGTGATCCGGGCGGCACTGGCCGACGCGGGCCTGTCCACCGCGGACGTGGACGCCGTCGAGGCGCACGGCACGGGCACCACGCTGGGCGACCCGATCGAGGCGCAGGCGCTGCTCGCGACGTACGGTCAGGGCCGTCCCGAGGGCAGCCCGCTCTGGCTGGGCTCGGTGAAGTCGAACCTGGGCCACACCCAGGCTGCGGCCGGTGTCGCGGGCATCATCAAGATGGTCGAGGCGATGCGCCACGAGGTGCTGCCGAAGACCCTGCACGTGGACGCGCCCTCCTCGCACGTGGACTGGACGGCGGGCGACGTCGAGCTGCTGACGCAGGCGCAGCCGTGGGAACGGAAGGACGGCGTGCCGCGCCGGGCGGGTGTCTCCTCGTTCGGCATCAGCGGGACCAACGCGCACGTGATCCTGGAGGAGGCCCCGGCCGAGGAGGCCGGGGCCGCCGAGGGACAGTGGCCCGACGGCGCTCCGGTGCCGCTCGCGGTCTCCGGCCGTACCGAGGAGGCGCTGCGGGCCCAGGCCGAGCGGCTCTGGGCGTTCGTCGCCGCCAACCCCTCGCGGCTGTTGGACCTCGGCTACTCCTCCCTGACCTCGCGCACCACGCACGCCCACCGCGCGGTGGTGCTGGGTTCGACGCGGGCGGAGATGCTGGCGGGCCTGGCCGCGGTGGGCGAGGGCAAGCCCTCGGACCTGGCGGTCAGGGGCCGGACCGGTGGCGGCCGGACGGCGTTCCTGTTCACCGGCCAGGGTGCGCAGCGCGTCGGCATGGGGCGTGAACTCGCCGAGGTGTTCCCGGTGTTCGCGTCCGCGCTGGACGAGGTGTGTGCGCTGCTGGACGCCGAGTTGGGTGTTTCGCTGCGCGGGGTGATCGCGGGCGAGGGTGGTTCGCTGGACGACACGGTGTACACGCAGTCGGCGTTGTTCGCCGTCGAGGTGGCGCTGTTCCGTCTCGTCGAGTCGCTCGGTGTCCGGGCGGACTTCCTGGCCGGCCACTCGGTGGGTGAGATCGCGGCCGCCCACGCGGCCGGGGTGCTGTCGCTGGCTGACGCCTGCAAGCTGGTCGCCGCGCGCGGCCGGCTGATGCAGGCGCTGCCGTCCGGCGGTGTGATGGTCGCCGTCCGCGCCTCCGAGGCCGACGTGCTGCCGCTGCTGAAGGGCCACGAGGCCCAGGCGGGCATCGCGGCCGTCAACGGCCCCGCCTCCGTGGTGGTTTCGGGCGCCGAGAAGGCGGTCCGCAAGATCGTGGAGAAGCTGGAGGAGCGCGGTATCGCCTCCGTCCGGCTCACCGTCTCGCACGCGTTCCACTCGCCGCTGATGGAGCCGATGCTGGAGGAGTTCCGGGCCGTGGTCCGGGGCCTTTCCTTCGCCGAGCCCAAGGTCTCCGTGGTCTCCAACGTCACCGGCCGGATCGCCGCCGGCGAGGACCTGTGCGACCCCGAGTACTGGGTCCGCCACGTCCGCCAGGCCGTGCGCTTCGCCGACGGCGTCCGCGCCCTCGAAGAGGCGGGCGTGACCCGCTTCCTGGAGCTGGGCCCGGACGGGATCCTCACCGGCATGGCCCACGCCTGCCTGGCCGAGCCCGACGACGCCCTGCTCGTGCCCGCCCTGCGCAAGGGCCGCGACGAGGTCCGCACGTTCCTCGCCGCCGTCGCGGACGCCTACGTCAGCGGCTGGGGGCTCGACGGCGAAGGCCTCTTCCAGGGGTCCGGCGCCCGCCGCACCGACCTGCCGACGTACGCCTTCCAGCACGAGCGCTACTGGCTCGACGCGGCGCCCGCCGCGGTGGACGCCTCCGCCCTGGGCCTGCGCCCCACCGCGCACCCGTTGCTCGGTGCCGCCGTCGAACTCCCCGACTCCGACGGGGTGGTGCTCACCGGCCGACTCTCCGTGGCCGCGCAGCCCTGGCTCGCCGACCACGCGGTGGCCGGCACCGTCCTGCTGCCGGGCGCCGCGTTCGTGGAGCTGGCCGTCCGGGCCGGTGACCAGGTCGGCTCCGGCCGCCTGGAGGAGCTGACGCTGACCGCCCCGCTGGTCCTGCCCGAACAGGGCGCGGTCCAGGTCCAGGTGGCCGTCGGCGCGCCGGACGAGGACGGGCAGCGGCCGGTCCGCGTGCACGCGCGGCCCGAGGGCGCCGGCCCGGACGGCGAGTGGACCGTCCACGCGAGCGGCGTCCTGCTGCCCGGCGACCAGCCGGCCGAGGAGGGCGCGGACCTGACGGTCTGGCCGCCCGCGGGTGCCGAGGAGCTCCCCGTGGCGGACGCCTACGACGAACTGGCCGGGCAGGGCTACGGCTACGGCCCGGTCTTCCAGGGCCTGCGCAGGGCCTGGCGCAGCGGCGACGACGTCTTCGCGGAGGTCGAGCTGCCCGAGCAGGCCCACACGGACGGTGCGGCCTTCGGCCTGCACCCGGCCCTGCTCGACGCGGCCCTGCACGCCACGCTGCTGCCGGGTGCCGCCGCGGACGACGACGATCCGGCCTCGGGCCCGCGGCTCCCGTTCTCGTGGAACGGCGTGACGCTGTTCTCGGCGGGTGCCACGGCGCTGCGGGTCCGGCTGCGGGTCGCCGGGCCCGAGGTGGTCGCCGTCGACGCCGCCGACCCGTCCGGCGCGCCGGTCGTCTCGGTGCGCTCCCTGGTGGCCCGCGCCGTTCCGGCCGAGCAGCTCGCCCCGGCCGGGGACGCCGCCGGCGCGATGTACCGGATCTCGTGGCGGACGGCCGCCGCCCCCGCCACCGTCCCGGACCTCCGCTGGGCCGTCCTCGGCGCCGGCGAACCCGGTGCCGGGGCGCTCGGGGCCGGGGCCGGCGTCTGGGCCGACGCCGCCGAGCTGGTCCGGGCACTGGACGAGGGCGCCACCGCGCCCGAGGTGATCGTCGTGCACGACCAGGGCACCGCTGCCGGCGAGCCGCGGGCCGTCGTCCGTCGCACCGCCGAGCTGCTCGGCCGGCTCCTCGCCGAGGACCGGCTCGACGGCGCCCGCCTGGTCGTCCTCACCGGGGGCGCGGTCGCCGCCGCCGCCGGGGACGCCGTGCCGGACCTCGCCCACGCACCGCTGTGGGGCCTGCTGCGCTCGGTCCAGGAGGAGTACCCGGAGCGGCTGACCATCGTCGACGCCGACCCGGCGGACGGCTTCGGGCCGCTGCCCGCGGCCGTGGCCCTCGGCGCACCGGAGGTGGCGGTCCGCGACGGCTCGCTGCTGGTCCCGCGCCTGGTCCGGGCGGAACCGCCGGCGGCCGACGCGGCCACGGGCGACTCCGAGCCGGCGTTCGACCCCGACGGGACGGTGCTGATCACCGGCGGCACCGGCGGCCTGGGCACCGTCCTGGCCCGCCACCTGGTCTCCGGGCACGGCGTGCGGCACCTGCTGCTGCTCAGCCGGCGCGGGGAGCGGGCGGCCGGGGTTCCGGCGCTCCGCGACGAACTGCTGGAGCTGGGCGCCAAGAGCGTCACCGTCCGGGCCTGCGACGTCACCGACCGGGCGGCCCTGGCCGAGGCGCTGGACGCCGTCCCCGACGCGCACCCGCTGTCCGGGGTCCTGCACACGGCGGGCGTCCTGGACGACGGCACCTTCGCGTCCCTGACGCCGGAGCGCTACGACGCGGTGCTGCGGCCCAAGCTCGACGCCGCCGCCCTGCTGGACGAGCTGACGGCTGCTCACCCGGTCCGCACCTTCGTCCTCTTCTCCTCGCTGGCCGGCACCGTCGGCAGCGCCGGCCAGGCCAACTACGCCGCGGCCAACGCCTACCTGGACGCCCTCGCGCAGCACCGCAGGGCGGCCGGCCGCCCCGCGGTCTCGCTGGCCTGGGGCCTGTGGGAGTCGGGCGACGGCATGGGCGAGGGCCTGGGCGAGACCGACCGGGCGCGGATGTCGCGCTCGGGGGTCACCGCACTCACGGTGGCGGAGGGCCTCGCGCTCTTCGACGCGGCCCTGCGCTCCGACGACGCCGTGCTGCTCCCGGTCCGCCTCGACACCGCCCCGATCCGGGCGCGGGCCGCGGCGGAGGGCGTTCCGCACCTGCTGCGCGAACTGGTCCGGGTGCCGGTGCGGCGCGACCGCCGGGCGGCCGGGAGCGGTCGGCAGGGCGGGGCGGAGGACCTCGTCCAGCGGCTGTCGGCGCTCGACGGGGAGGAGCAGCTCGCACTGCTGCTCACCCTGGTCCGGACGCACGTCGCCGCGGTCCTCGGCCACGCGGGCCCGGAGGCGGTCGACGCCGAACGCGGCTTCTCCGAGCTGGGCTTCGACTCGCTGGCCGCGGTCGAACTCCGCAACCGCCTCGGGTCGGCCTGCGGGGTGCGGCTCCCGTCCACGCTGATCTACGACCAGCCGACCTCGGCCGCCGTCGCCGCGTACCTCCGTGGCGAACTGGTCGGGACGGCCGGCGCGCCCAGCCTGGAGGACGAGCTGGCCCGCCTGGAAGCCGTGCTCGGCGCCGCCACCCCCGACGGCGCCGAGCACTCCCGGATCGCCGCCCGCCTGCGGGCGCTGAGCGCCCGTTGGGCCGACGGTCCGGGGGCCGAGGAGAACGGGACGGAGCCCGCCGCGGAGGCCGCACTCGAAGCAGCCTCCGCCGAGGACCTGTTCGACATCCTCGACAACGAACTGGGCGTCTGACCGGGCGCCCTGCCGACCGAACCACCCGGGGAGAACGCGGGGGCCACCGGCCCCGGCGGGAACCACGAGGACCAGCCTCCCCGAGGCCGGGCCGGGCCGTCGCCCCCCACCGACGGTCCGACCCGGCCGGCCCCCGCGCGCCGCCGGGCGGCCCCACACCTGGCTCG